>CANRFB010000010.1 GCA_947629785.1 uncultured Clostridia bacterium
CAAGTGGTATTTTAGACAAAATATGATTTATTATGTTGTATAATATGCTTGAAATCCTTAAGTTGATGACATTGCTCGTTGCTCCCTCTCTCCTTAAACCTATCCCCTTTCGCCCAAGCTACCAAGAGTCTAACCTAAAAATCGGGCTTAAATGTTATTACAAACTTTATGGGACTTTGCAAGTTTATCCAAGCAATACTTAAATAGTTCGTTCTGAAATGTAAAGTCGGGTAATCGTAACTGGGTTTGTAAAGCACACTTACGCTTTGAGTTCAATGTATGATTTTGTTAAGTCTGTCAAAATTTAAGCATTTAAAAGACTTTACAATGTCTTACGCGCGTTGCGTACAAAACTTAAATTGTCCGTTCTATAAATGAAAGTTCAAGTGAATAAAACAAAGTTTGTAAAGTAAAATAGTAAATTTATGATACTTTGATTATATTTAAATCCTTACGAGCTTGGGCGAAGGGGGTTAGGATAAAGGAAAAAGAGATGCGCGAAAGCCAACGCAAGCGTTGGCTGGGAAAGACCATAAAGGGAAGAAACAACCGCGAAGCGGTTTGTTTTGAAATCACACCGCGTTCTTACCGTTTCGTTGGTTTCCCCCTTCCCTTTTGGGTCTTGTCCCTCGCACGTCGAATAACAAATAAAGTTATTTCTATAATAGTAAATTTTGTGCTTTTGTTATTATAAAATCAATAAATTATTAAATAATTTTTGCCGTAGGGTGCAGGCTACAGCCTTGCCTCACGGCAGACACACGCGGAAGATAACAAAATAATGCCTGAAAGGGTCAAGGCTCAGCCTTGATTTTGCGGAAAATTTATGTTATAATGTAAAAGCAATACTTTTTCACGAACCGGAGGAAAATTTATGAAAAAATATCGCCGTCTGAATTTCAGCAAGCTGTACCAAAGCTTACTATGTTTTATGATCGCCGTACTTATGCCGGTATCGGTATGTTTTACCGCAAATTCCGAGGAATCCCAACAGCCGGAAACACTGAAAGTGGGCTTCTTTGCCTTTTCGGGGTACCATGTCATGGACAATGCGGGGCATAAGAGCGGCTACGGTTACGAATTCTTACAGCGGCTGGCTATCCACGGCGGCTGGTATTACGATTATATAGGCTATGACCGCTCATATGCGGACGCCCTCGATATGCTCCGCCGCGGCGAAGTCGATATTGTCACCTCCGTTTCCAAAACCCCCGAACGTCAGGAAGAGTTCCTTTTCTCAAATCAGTCAATTGGCGTGAATTCCACAATATTCACCGTAAAAGAGGGCAACGATTCCGTTGTGGAGGGCGACTATTCCACCTATGACGGACTTACTGTGGGAATGCTTGAGGGCAATTCCAAAAACGCCAATTTTGAAAATTTCGCCGAAATCCACGGCTTTTCGTTCACGCCTAAATATTTTGCCGAACAGGACGAGCTTTCCGCCGCACTGCAAAACGGAGATGTTGACGCCGCCGTTACCGGCAGCCTGCGGCTTTTGGAAGATGAATGGCTTCTGGAATCCTTTGACGCAAGCCCGTTCTACATCTGCACCAACAAAAACCGCCCCGACCTGATGGAACAGATAAATTTCGCCATAAACGAAATGGACCTCCACGACCCCAATTGGCGGGAATCACTGCACGAGAAATATTATTCCACCGACAAGGCGGGTTCGGTGATCACAAATGCGGGAGAACGCAAATTTCTGGAAGAACTCCGCGATTCCGGCAAGCCGCTGAAAGTTCTGTTCAATCCCGAACGCGTACCCTACAGCTATTTCAAGGACGGAAAGGCTGCGGGAATACTTCCCGCCGTGTTTGACAGACTTGCGGAGCTTCTTGATATACAATATGAGTTTGTACAGGTAAAGGACGGAAATGAATATTTTGCCGTCAGAGCTGCGGGAGATGTCGACATAGTTCTTGACTTTACGGGAGACTATTCGCTTGCGGAACAGGAGGGCTACAAAATAACCGTTCCCTACTTCCAGACAAGCTTTGCACGTCTTACTCTGGACGGTTTCAGCGGAAATGCAAAGACCATCGCCGCCGTTGAGCGTTCGGACGCACTGGAAAGGCTTATTTCCGAACGTTACCCCGCAGATGCTATCCTTCGATATCCGACTACGGACGACTGCGTAAACGCCGTCCTGAACGAAGAAGCGGAAGCCGCCATACTTTATTCCTATACCGCCGACAGCTATGTGCAGCATGATGTTAAAAACCGCCTTTCGGCAGTGGTTTTCGGAGATGTTTCGCTGTCGTATGCTGTGGGAAATGATGTTCAAGGCGGAAGATACCTGCTTTCGCTGCTTGACAAAGGCGCGGACAGCCTTTCCTCGGCGGAGCTCGACAACATCGTTTCGGGAGAAGTGGATCACGACCTGAGTTCTGATATGGGACTTGTGGCGTTTCTCTACAGAAATCCAAGCTACAGCGTTCTAGGGGTTTTCCTGATACTGGTAATGCTTTTCGCGATTGCAATGCTCGTGATAAGAACGCGCAACCAGAAACGTCTGAAAAATGAAGTTGCCGCCGCCACAAGCGAACTTGAAAACAAGACCGAGGAACTTACCCGCGCGCTTCAGGCTGCGGACGCCGCAAACCGCGCAAAAACCACATTCCTAAACAATATGTCCCACGATATACGCACGCCTATGAACGCTATCATCGGCTATACTGCGCTTACCACCACACATATCGACAACAAGGAGCGCGCCTGCGATTATCTGAAAAAAATAGCGCAGGCGTCAAGCCACCTGCTTTCGCTTATAAACGACGTTCTTGACATGAGCCGTATCGAGTCGGGAAAAGTCACCATAAACGAACGCCCCGAGAACTTGGCGGATATTTTGCAGGAACTGCGGAACATTATCCAGTCGGATATACACGCCAAGAATATGGAACTTTTCATCGACACGGTGGACGTTTCGGACGAGGAAGTTTTCTGCGACAAGTTAAGGCTGAATCAAGTGCTGCTGAACCTGACTTCAAACGCCATAAAGTTCACTCCCGCAGGGGGAACGGTTGCAGTCCGCGTTACCCAGAAACATTCCGACACGTCCGGAAGCGGAATATATGAATTCCGTGTCAGCGATACGGGCATCGGCATGAGTCCCGAATTTGCCGAAACGGTTTTTGAACCCTTTACCCGCGAGCAGACTTCCACCGTCAGCGGAATTCAGGGCACGGGCTTGGGAATGGCAATTACCAAAAATATAGTTGACATGATGGGCGGAACGATTTCCGTTGAAAGCCAACAGGGCAAAGGCACAACATTCACCGTCAGTCTTGAACTGAGATTCTCCGCCGCCCACCATGAAGTTGACCCCATTGCCGAACTGAAAGGCTTGCGGGGACTTATTGTGGACGATGATATGGTCTGCTGCCAGAGCGTTTCCAAAATGCTGCGCCAGATAGGTATGCGTGCGGAATGGGCGCCGTCGGGCAGGGAAGCCATAGCAAGGACTTCCGAAGCCGTTGACCTCAGCGACCCCTTTGAAGTTTACATAATCGACTGGTCAATGCCCGACATGAGCGGGATCGACACCGTTCTTGAAATACGGAAGATAGTAGGTCACGATTCGCCCATAATACTTATGTCCGCCTATGACTGGACGGATATCGAGCAGGAAGCGCGGAAAGCGGGAGTCACGGGATTTATAAGCAAGCCGCTGTTTGCTTCCGAACTGCACCTTACCCTTGAAAAGAGTCTCGGCAAGCCCGTTGAAAAACCCGACTCCGCCGCCGTGCCGATCGAAAATAAATTTGCCGACAAGCGAATACTCCTTGTTGAGGACAACGAGCTTAACCGCGAAATAGCCGCCGAAATACTGAAAGAAGCGGGATTCACCGTTGACACTGCCGAAAACGGACAGCAAGCCTGCGAAATGGTACAAGCCCCCGAACATTACGACCTTGTGCTTATGGATATACAAATGCCGATAATGGACGGTTACGCCGCTACCCGCGCTATCCGCGCCATGGAAAGTCCCTATCCCGCGGATATACCCATAATAGCCATGACAGCCAACGCGTTTGATGAGGACAGGGAGCGTGCGCTTCAGGCGGGAATGAACGGGCATCTTGCAAAGCCTATTGACATTGAAAAGATGATGGCTGTTCTTAAAGGACTATTTATAAAGAGTTGAGTGTTAAGAGGCAGGCTGAGCCTGCACCCTTTCAGGTTTTACTTTGTTTATATCAGTCTTGTGCCTGCCGTGAGGCAAGGCTGAGCGCAATCTGCAAAATTTTTCCCGCCTATATAGGCGGGAATTTTTCTGTTGCATTTCTCTGAAAACCGTGTTATAATATAATCAAAGAAGCATAAAGGAGTTGTCATTCATGCCCAATCAGGAATATTTTATAATGTCCCCGAAAGTTGATTTTGCTTTCAAAGAAATAATGAATAATGAAAAAGTTCGCAAAGGCTTTATAAGCGCAGTTCTGAATATTCCCGTAACCGACATCAAGAAAACCGTTCTTAAAAACGCCAATCTTCCCAAGAACCACGAAGACGACAAGGCTGAGCCTTGACCCTTTCAGGCATTATTTTGTTATATTCAAATTATTGCCTGCCGTGAGATAAAGTAAAGTTAAATCTGCAAGATTTTTCCCGTCTATATAGGCGGGAAATTTTTATAGATTTAACTTTACTTCATGCACGGTATACTTAGACTGAAGATAACAAAATAAAACCTGCATGGGTGCAGGCTCAGCCTGCCTTGACAAATGAAAAATATGGTAGTATAATTAATTTGTAAATTTATGCGGTTCAGGAGGAACGCGGCAGTGAAAAAGAAACTTCTTTGTTTGCTTGCGGCAGCAATATTACCGCTTTGTCTCGCAGTCATGAACGTCTGCGCCGATAACGAAAATCCCGAGGATAGCGAAAACAACGTGAATACCCTGTCATTTACCGCCGAGGAGGAAAATTATATCCGTTCGCACAGCTCCGTAAAAGTCGGGTACGTTACCGACCGTATTCCCGTGTCTTTTGAAAACAAGGACGGCGAGGCTGATGGCATTTCAAAATATATCTTCGATAGGGTCAGCGAACTTTCGGGGCTGAATTTTGAATACGCGCCCCTGCCTTTGAAAGACGTTACTTACGACTATCTGCTGAGTAATGAGTTCGACCTCGTTACAAGCGTGGAATTCAACGAGGAAAACAAAAAAGCCCGCGGTATCCTTATAAGCGAACCCTATCTTTCAAGCAAAAAAGTCATAGTCGCAAGAGACGGTCTTAATTTCAAATACGGCGATAACCTTACTGCGGCAGTGGCAACAGGTTCCCAGACGCTGAAAAAAGTCCTTTCGGGTATGTTCCCGAACTTTACTCTGAAAGATTATGACGACATCGCCGATTGTCTGGACGCGGTAAAATCGGGCGATGCGGATATTATGATACAGAATCAGTATGTTGTCGAATATTGGCTCGCAAAGCCCAAGTACGAAAAATTAAAGGTTATCCCTATCGCGGGTCTGGACGACAAACTCTGCTTTTCGGCTGTTGTCGCTTTTGCAGGACAGGACGGCGAATCGCAGGAAAACGGTCAGATACTTATCGACATTCTTGACAAGACCATTGCCGCCATTTCCGAGGACGAGGTGGGAAATTATACCATTCAGGGCGTTATGGAAAATCAGTATGACTATACGTTCCTTGATTTCATAAGCCGCTACCGCTATTCGGTGATAACTATAATAGTTGCCCTTACGGTAATTGTCATTCTTGTGATAATGATAGGGCATCAGCGGATAAA
This sequence comes from uncultured Clostridia bacterium, assembly GCA_947629785.1. Classification (GTDB taxonomy): domain Bacteria; phylum Bacillota; class Clostridia; order Oscillospirales; family Ruminococcaceae; genus RGIG8773. The sequence continues at coordinate 5,768 of CANRFB010000010.1, forward strand.
ATTCGCCGAAAGCCGCGCGGACGCAAAAGCAAAAGGGCAGTTCCTTTCCACCATGAGCCACGAGATACGCACGCCGCTGAACGGGCTTATCGGGCTGAATTACCTTATGTCACAGAAAATCGACGACAAGGAGAAACTGGACGTTTATCTGCGGCAGTCCTCCGTTACCGCAAAATACCTGCTTTCACTGGTGAACGATATACTGGATTCTTCACAGCTCCAGAATAATGCAGTGAAACTTGCAAACCGACCAATTGACCTTGAACTTGTATTCGACACGGTAAGTTCCATAGAGCAGAGCGCCATGTCCGAAAAATCCCTTAACTACACGGTAAATACAAAACTTGACTATCCGTACATAATGGGCGATGATGTGCGGATCCAGCAGGTGCTTATAAATCTTCTGGACAACGCGCGGAAGTTCACGTCCGAGGGCGGGAATGTGGATATTTCCGTCAGTCAGGAAAAAGGCGACAAGATAATCACCACCGTGACCGTTTCGGATACGGGCAGGGGAATGAGCGAGGAGTTCAGACAGCAGATATTTGACGCTTTCGCAAGGGAACTTGAAACGGTTTCCAAGGGAAATCAAGGCACGGGGCTGGGGCTTTCCATAAGCAGGCAGCTTGCGCTGCTTATGGGCGGAGATATTACCTGCAAAAGCGAAAAGGGCAAAGGCAGCGTGTTTACGTTCACCTTTGCGAACGAACCCGCCGACCGCCCCGAAAACGGCGAACAGGGCAGCGGTGCGAAACAGACCCGCCCGCGAATTTTAGTCGCCGAGGACAACGAACTCAACGGCGAAATTATAATAGAACTCCTGCACAGCGACGGCTTTGAAGCGGAACTTGCCGAAAACGGCAGGAAAGCCCTTGAAAAGTTTTCAGCCTCGGAACAAGGATATTACGGCGTGATATTAATGGACCTTATGATGCCCGAAATGGACGGTTTTGAAGCCACAAAAGCCATTCGCGCCCTTGCCCGCCCCGACGCGAAAACCGTGCGGATATTCGCCTGCACCGCAAACTCTTTCTCGGAAGAGCGGGACAAGGCATTTGAAAGCGGCATGAACGATTTCATAACCAAACCCGTGGATATTGACGAACTTTTAAATAAGCTTTACAGCGTATAAGAAAAATCAACATATATTTTCAACCTTTTCCTCAAAAAACAAGCATTGATAACAAAAATAAAAATTATACCCAATTATAACAATTTTGTAATTGATTTTGTTGTTAAATAGGTATATAATCAGAATGTTTCTGAGGAAAGGAAGAGGTATATGCAGATAGAATTTTTCAAAGACCTTGCAATAATAATTCTCTTTGCAAAGCTTTTCGGACTGCTTGCAAAGAAACTGAAAGCCCCGCAGGTAGTAGGCGAAATAGTTGCGGGACTTATTATAGGGCCATCGGTGCTGGGAATAGTGGGACAATCCGATTTTCTGGCGCAGATGGCGGAAATAGGCGTACTTCTGCTGATGTTTTCGGCAGGACTGGAAACTGACCTTAAAGACCTTCTGAAAACGGGACCCACCGCGCTTGCAATTGCCTGCGCGGGCGTTGCTGTGCCTCTTGCGGGCGGCTGGCTGCTGTATTCCTGCTTTTACGGATTTTCCCCTGCGGGTTCGGAAGGATTTTACCGGGCAATATTCATAGGCGTTATAATGACCGCCACTTCCGTGGGAATAACCGTTCAGACCCTGCGCGAACTGGGAAAGCTCAAAGGCAAAGTGGGAACGCTTATTCTCAGCGCGGCTATAATTGACGATGTTATCGGAATTATCGTGCTTACATTTGTTATCGGGCTGAAAAGTCCCGATTCAAGCCCCGTACAAGTCATTATCAGCACGGTGCTGTTCTTCCTGTTTGCGGGAGTTGTGGGATTCATCATATACAAGCTGTTCAAGCTTATTGACAAAAGATACCCCCATCAGCGGAGAATACCGATACTGGGGCTTGCGCTCTGTTTTGCCATGTCGTATATAGCCGAGAAATATTTCGGAATTGCCGATATAACGGGCGCGTATGTTGCGGGAATTATCCTGTGCAGTCTGCGGGATTCGGAATACATAGCCGAGAAAATGGACATCAGCTCGTATATGCTTTTCGGACCGATATTCTTTGCAAGTATCGGACTGAAAACGGAGTTTTCGGGTTTCACGCCCGAACTGCTGCTGTTCTCCATATGCTTCGTGCTTGTTGCATTGATAACAAAGATCATAGGCTGCGGACTTATGGCGCTTGCGTTCGGCTACAAGGGCAAAGACAGTCTGAAAGTCGGTGTGGGAATGATGACCCGCGGCGAAGTTGCGCTGATAGTTTCGCAGAAAGGGCTTTCCGTCGGTCTGCTTGACCCGATATACTTCACATCGGTAATTCTGCTTATAATCTGTTCGTCCATAATCACGCCCATAGTAATGAAACTCTTGTACCGTAATGACACCGACGGCGTTGAAAATAAGTCTGACAAGGCTGCAGCCTTGCAACAGAGCTAATCAGGCTGAGGCGGGGAAGCCCCCGCCTCAGCCTGCTCTCAACTCTCAACACTTAACTCTAAAATTACGCCTTGTCTCCAAAAGAAATACCCAGATGCCTTGCGGTTACAACAAGCTGATGGTCCTCGGTGACGAATTTCGTCTTTCCCGCAACTTCTTTCAGCGGATTCTCGGTGATGATACTCTTTACCATGGCAACAGAATATCCGTACTTCTCGGTTTCAATAAGCTTAGCCGCGCGAACGCCGAACTTAGTGGCAAGAACACGGTCATATGCAGACGGACTTCCGCCGCGGAGCATATGTCCCGGAACGCATACCCGCGTTTCAATGCCCGTGCCTTTCTGTATCTGCGCCGCAAGACGGTTCGTTGCAGTGGTGATCCCCGCTTCCTGACGAAGCCGTGCGCGCTCTTTCTTTTTCAGCTTGGCTTCTTCCACGTCGAACGCTCCCTCCGCAAAAGCAACTATGGAGAACGTCTTTCCCGCGTCACTGCGCTTTTTGAGGGCTTCAATTACCCTGTCCGGGTCATAGGGTATTTCGGGAATGATTATAATATCCGCGCCGCCCGCGATTCCCGAATAAAGCGTGAGCCAGCCCGCCTTGTTCCCCATTATCTCGACCATTAAAATTCTGCTGTGGGAAGCGGCGGTGGTGTGCAGACGGTCAATAACGTCCGTTGCAATATCGACCGCGGTGTGAAATCCGAATGTTACGTCCGTTCCGTAAATATCATTGTCAATGGTCTTGGGCAGACCGATAACGTTCAAGCCCTCCTCGGAAAGCAGATTTGCGGTCTTGTGCGTGCCGTTTCCGCCGAGAGTAAGCAGACAATCAAGCTTCTGCTTCTTGTAGGTGTCTTTCATAGCCTTTATCTTGTCAACATTGTCCTCACCGATGACCGACATCATCTTGAACGGCTGACGCTTCGTGCCGAGGATAGTTCCGCCGCGGGTGAGTATTCCCGAAAATTCGGAGGGGTCCATATCCCGTGCTATATTATTTATAAGCCCGTAGTAGCCGTTCTGAATACCGACTATCTCTACTTTGTCCTCGCCCATTCTTTCAAAACAGGCTTTTGCCACACCGCGTATGGTAGCATTCAGACCGGGGCAGTCGCCGCCGCTTGTAAGTATGCCTATTCTTCTCTTTGCCATTGTATGATTCCTCCTATAATAAATTTGACAAGCCGGTTATGGGTTTAAATGGAATAAAGGCAGTCAAGATTCAACCTTGTCAGGATCGCTTTCACTTTTTTTGCGCGGCAGATATTTTTCATCGCCGCTTTCGATATAGAGCATCAAGTTATTTATCTCTTCTGCCGTCAAACCCACTGCTTTCAGTCCAAGTATCAAACGAGCCATTTCCTGCATTGTCATACGATTGCGCCCTTTCTTATAATCTCAAGGTTTTTGCTTACAATTATATTATACCATATAATTTTTATTATTGCAACAAGGCTGAGCCTTGACCCTTTCAGATTTTACTTAGTGATTTCTAACTAATGCCTGCCGTGAGGCAAAGAAAAGCTAAATCTGCAAAAATTTACGCCTATATAGTCGAAAAATTTTTTATAGATTACGCCTTACTTGATGCACGGTATACTTAGGCGGAAAATAACAAAATATCGCCTGCTCTTAACTCTCAACTCTTAACTCTTAACTCTTTAATTACGCATTACGAATTACTAATTATCAGAGTAGGCAAGCCCCATAAGCAGCCAGAAAAACGGCGCAACAGTTACCGCGCTCGCCCCGAAAAACGCCTGTATGGCATATCCAAGAACCGCCGCCATCAGCCCAAGCCTGTACCAATTATCAAAACCCTTTATGCCTTTTATTAACCGCACTATCGTCATTATCAGCAATGCTGTATACACTATCAGCGACGGCAGACCGCGAGTCGCCGCCGTGTATAAATACTCGTTGTAACTCCTGTCCAAGCCGTCTGTCTGCAATTCCGCCCGCTCTAATTGGTAGGACGCCATCAGGTCCGGTCCTACCCCCAACAGCGGCTCGTCCGCTATCATTATTGCACTCCGCTCCGCGCCTATTTTCCACAAACTGTCGTCATTTACCGGCGACGGCGACGCCACTATAAACAGCCTGTTAAACGCGTCCGTGTACGCTATCGGTTTATCCCGTAAATATATACCTTGCGTTAATGATACTATTCCGAATACTGCCAGTATACACGACGCAACTATTCCCAAGCGGCGCAGGGGCGTTTTCAGTATGCTTTCGGGAAATGTCTCACGCTTGCGGTTTATTATGGTCACTATAGTTATTATGACTATATCCGCGCCTATGCCGATAAGGGGTATTACCGACGAAGTGAACAGCCCCGTCAGGAAGAACAGCACCGCCGCAAACCCGTAAAACCGCGCGGTCTTTGCGTTCTTTTCCCAGACCGCTCCGGCAATCGCAATTCCGCTGACTATTGTCAGGAACGTTCCGTAAAATATCGGGCTGTCCGACAATCCGCTTGAAAGATGCACGTTCTTTAAAAGGATTATCGACGGCAGTTTACGGAAATCCGACGGGAATCCCCACGGAATGTGCTGCATTACCGCAAACGCCGCCTGTCCTATCCCCGAAAGCGTAAGCAGGATAAACAGATTTTTTATGACTTTGCGGTCCGTAACGCAGGTGGCAAGCAGGAATATCCCGAAATACGCAAACAGCGACAGAAGCCCCTCATACCTGCCCGTTTCTCCCAAAAGCGCCGTTGCCGTGTGAGCGGAATTGCCGTCCGTCAGCACAACTCTGTAATAGGAAGCCGCCGCCAGCACCGCCAGCGCAACTATCAGGAACGCCGCGGGCGTGTCTTTGAACTTTATGTCTTTCCGTAACAGCAGCACAATGTAGAAAAGTATGCAGGAAAATCCCGCCACATACAGGAACGAACCCATAAATGCGTTGGCTTTTTCAACCAGCGTAATGACTATCCCGCCTATGAAAAGTATTATTACACACGCGTAAAGCAGACCGTTTTTCCATTTTTCCACGGTGGACTTATTCATATTCAGTATGAAATTTGATTTTTCGGTAGTCCCGAATATAGTCTTTGGCATTTCCTTACCTCCAAATAAAAACCCCGTGGTTTAACACGGGGCATTTTTTCCAAGAGAAACGGAACTACTTGGCGTATTCCACCGCGCGGCTTTCTCTTATAAGATTTATCTTGATCTGTCCGGGGTAATCCATTTCGTTTTCTATCCTCTGGGCGATCTCGCGGGCTACGATAGCCATTCTCTCGTCGTTTATCTTTTCGGGGAGAACCATTATGCGGACTTCACGTCCCGCCTGAATGGCATATGACTTCTCAACGCCCTCGTAGGACTCGCAGATCTCTTCAAGCTTCTGCAAACGCTTGATGTAATTTTCATAATTTTCGCTTCTTGCACCGGGTCTTGCTGCCGAGATCGCGTCCGCCGCCTGAACCAGTGAAGCGATAACCGTTTTCGGTTCAACATCGCCGTGGTGGGCTTCGATAGCGTGGATAACGTCGGGATTTTCCTTGTATTTCCGGCAAACGTCAACGCCTATCTGAACGTGTGAACCCTCTATTTCGTAGCTGAGCGCCTTTCCTATATCGTGGAGAAGTCCCGCTCTGCGGGCAAGGTTCGCGTCAACGCCAAGCTCGGAAGCCATTATTCCCGCAAGGTGCGCAACTTCAATGGAATGTTTCAGCACGTTCTGACGGTAAGAAGTACGGTAATAAAGCCGTCCGATAAGGCGGACAAGTTCGTGGTTCAGACCGTGAACGTTGGTTTCCAGAACGGCGCGTTCGCCCTCCTGCTTAATTTTGTGTTCAACTTCGCGGCGGGCTTTGTCTACCATTTCCTCAATGCGCGACGGGTGGATACGTCCGTCGGCAATAAGTTTTTCCAGAGCGATCCTTGCCACTTCGCGCCTTGCCTGATCGAAGCAGGAAAGGGTGATGGCTTCGGGGGTATCGTCTATGATAAGATCAACGCCTGTAAGTGTTTCCAGAGTGCGGATATTCCGTCCCTCACGGCCGATAATTCTGCCCTTCATCTCGTCATTCGGCAGGGGAACTACCGAAACAACGGTTTCGGAGACCTGATCCGCGGAACATTTTGAAATTGCAAGTGAAATGAGGTTCCGAGCCTTTTCCTCACACTCGTCCTTGAGCTGCGTCTCATACTGCTGGATCTTTACGGCTTTTTCGTGGACAAGCTCGCTTTCCAGCATGGAAAGCAGGTGTTCCTTTGCCTGATCCATGGTAAACTGTGAAATTTTCTCCAGAATTTCCATCTGGGATTTTTTGATCTTCTCGGCATCTTCCAGTTTTTCGTCCACCTGTTTGAGCTTTTTCTGGAGCTGCTCCTCTTTCTTCTCGATGTTGTCGCTTTTCTTGTCGAGATTTTCTTCTTTTTGCTGGATACGTCTTTCCTGACGGGACATATCGCTGCGGCGTTCCTTGATCTCCTTTTCCAGTTCGGAACGGCTCTTGTGTATCTCGTCCTTGGCTTCCACCAGCGCGATCTTCTTTTTGTTTTCGGCTTCTTTCTTGGCGTCTTCGATAATGCGCTCGGCTTCCTTTTCGGCGGAACCTATTGCGGATTCAGCCTGCTGCTTGCGGTAGTTTATTCCGACTTTAAACAGGATAAATCCGGAAATTCCCGCGCCCACAACAAAAGCGATTATTCCGACTATGATCGTTGTGACCAATCTGTTTACCTCCTTTATAAGATAATACTTCGGAGGCTCAAATATCTGATTTTCAATTTACAAATTCCGACGCTGCGCCGTATATTCCGTACAGCGTGCAAAAACCGTGACCATTCCTGAAAAAATAGTCCTGCGGCGGTATATGTTCCCGTGCTTTTGGGAACGATTTATCGGTATGCCTGCCCGTTCGTTTCCGGACGGGTCATACTTGCACCTAATAAATAAAATATATGAAAACCTTCTATTTCAGCCATAGAAGTAAGAAAAATATTGAACAGCAATTTATTCTTACGGTTTAGAAGAAATTTCCAAACGCGATATTTATATATTGCATTCATTATTTTATTTTAATATAAATCCTTTCAAATGTCAAGGAAAATTATACAATTTGACACTATTAAATAATAAATCACCCTTTTATATGTGAAAAAAGACGATTGACAAAAAATTTTTTTCGTGATATATTTAAAGTGTATCATATTATGAAAGCTTCGATAAGGAAGGCATCATACAGGGCGAAAGCCCGAAAAACGGTTCACAGAGAGTTCCCCGTAAGCTGTGAGGGGAACGTTCCGAAGTATTTTGCACACCGCCTTTGAGCCCGTCCAATAAACGGCGCCCCGCTCCCGTTACCGAGCGCAAAAGATGTATACGCAGAGTCGTGAATTTTGTAAAATTTACAAAGCGTATATAAACTTGGGTGGAACCGCGAGTAAATTCGTCCCTTGATAGAAATATCTTGGGACTTTTTTATTTGTATAGAATTCTGGAAATAATACTATATGTAAAGGAGAAATTATTATGATCAAGCTTACTCTTAAAGACGGATCGGTCCGCGAAATCGAAAGCCCCATGCCCGCCGCCGAGGTGATAAAGGGCATAGGAATGGGTCTTTACAAAGTTGCCTGCTGCGTGAAGATCGACGGCGCGGTGAAAGATCTGCGCACGGTCATTGACAAGGACTGCACTTTTGAAGTTATGACATTTGATTCCGAGGAGGGCAAAAAGACTTTCCGGCACACCGCGTCGCACATTCTTGCGCAGGCGGTGAAAAGGCTTTACCCCAATGTGAAACTTGCGATAGGTCCTGCCATTGACGACGGTTTCTACTATGATTTCGACACGGAAAAGGCATTCACCGCCGAGGATCTTGCCGCTCTCGAAGCGGAAATGAAGAAGATCGTCAAAGAAAGCATTGACATTGAACAGTATTACCTTTCCCCCGATGAAGCGATCTCCATGCTGAAAAAGATGGACGAACCCTACAAAGTGGAGCTTTGCGGCGAACACGCAGGCAAGGGCGAAGATATAAGCTTCTACAAGCAGGGAGATTTTACCGACCTTTGCGCAGGTCCGCACCTTATGAATACTTCCGCTGTAAAGGCATTCAAGCTTACAGCCTGCACCGGCGCATACTGGCGCGGCGACGCCAAGGGCAAACAGCTTTCCAGAATTTATGGAACGGCGTTCCCCAAGGCAAGCGAACTTGAAGCACATCTCGCCGCCGTTGAAGAAGCCAAGAAGCGGGATCACAACAAGCTGGGACGTGAACTGGAATATTTTACGACTGTCGACTATATCGGACAGGGACTGCCTATACTTCTGCCCAAGGGCGCAAAAGTTATCCAGATACTTCAGCGCTGGGTTGAAGATCTGGAAGATTCAAAAGGCTACGTCCGCACCAAAACGCCGTACATGGCAAAGCGGGAACTGTACAAAATTTCGGGACACTGGGATCACTATCTTGACGGAATGTTCATTCTCGGCGACCCCAACGACGAAACCAAGGAATGTTTCGCGCTCCGCCCCATGACCTGTCCGTTCCAGTATCAGGTGTTCCTGAACAGGGCGCGTTCCTACAGGGATCTGCCTATGCGTCTGGGTGAAACTTCCACGCTTTTTCGCAACGAGGACAGCGGCGAAATGCACGGACTTATCCGCGTGCGCCAGTTCACAATTTCCGAAGGACATCTTATTCTCCGTCCCGAACAGCTTGAGGAAGAGTTCCGCGGCTGTCTGGAACTTGCAAAATACTGTCTTGACACTGTAGGGCTTCTTGACAAATGCACATTCCGTTTCTCCCAGTGGGATCCTGCAAATCCCAAGAACAAGTACGAGGGCACTGCCGAACAGTGGGAAGAAGCGCAGGCTGTCATGAAAAAGATCCTCGATCACATCGGTCTGGAATATACTATCGGTATAGACGAAGCTGCATTCTACGGACCGAAATTGGATATTCAGTACAAGAACGTATACGGCAAGGAGGACACTCTTGTAACCATTCAGATAGATATGCTGCTTGCCCAGAGGTTCGGCATGGAATACACCGATGTAGACGGAAAGAAGAAGAATCCCTACATCATTCACAGAACGTCTCTCGGCTGTTATGAAAGAACCCTTGCATATCTTATTGAAACCTACGCAGGCGCGCTTCCGCTTTGGCTTTCGCCCGAACAGGTACGTATACTTCCCGTTACGGACAGGGCGGCGGAATACTGTCAGACTGTTTACGAAAAGCTGAACAATCGCGGCATACGCTGCACCATAGATTCCCGAAAAGAGGGCGTCGGCTACAAAATTCGTCAGGCGCAGCTTGAAAAGATACCTTACTTCTTCATTGTAGGCGACAAGGAAGCCGAGAGCAGAACGCTTTCGCTGCGTTCGCGCAAGGACGGCGACCTTGGTGCAATGCCCATGGACGAAGTTCTTAACAAAATTTTCGAGGAAAACGACTCGCGCGCAAGGCTGTAGCCTGCAATAGAGTTAAGAGTTAAGAGTTGAGAGTTAAGATATTGACATAAACCGTTAGTGTTCTTTTCTTAACTTAATGCGCGACAGACTGCACTTCATGCCTGCTGTGAGATAAAGTAAAGTTAAATCTACAAAAATTGAGAGTTGGGATATAAGCGTTACTGCAATATCTCAACTCTCAACTCTTAACTCTCAAAACTTATTTGCAGATTGCGCTTTGCTTCATGCACGGTATACGCCACGCAGAAGATAACAAAATAAAGCCTGAAAGGGTGCAGGCTCAGCCTGCCTCACGGCGAACGCCACGCGGAAGATAACAAAATATAACCTGAAAGGGTGCAGGCTCAGCCTGCCTCACGGCGAACGCCACGCGGAAGATAACAAAATATAACCTGAAAGGGTGCAGGCTCAGCCTGCCTCAGCCTTGTAGTCTATTATGTAGGTAAGAATACGGTACTGCCCGTAATAATCCGTCCAGCTTAGGGTTATGTCCTTGCCGTATGCTGAACGCACCCGCGACATTATCGGGTCAAATATCTTGTTCTGCGACTGATCCATGAGGTCGGACGTGACCGATATGAATAAATCATTGGTGTCAAACTTCACCATGGCGCTTTTCTCGTCCCTGCTGACCGCACTCATTATCGCATTTTCCGAAACAGCAAGGAATTCGTCCGCACTGTTTACGTCCGTTCCCTCGCGTACAAAGTAATTCTCCGTCCTGCCGTTCGCCTTGGGCGGTTCCACAGGATAGTCATATATTACATGGTTATTTTCTATGACCGAATCCGTTACCATGAAATATTGGTAAAGCACTATATCGGGATATTCTTCATGCAGCTTGTCATCGGGATTATCCCACGTGACGTCCACATGATACCAGTTTCCGCCAAGCTTTACCATGTTCCACATATGCGCAACGCCCGTGTAGCCGGTTACAATAACGTTTTCTATCCCCGCAAGATTGCAAAGATAGGAAAACGCTTTCGCATAACCCTCGCAGCGGGCTTTTTTGCGCACAAGCGTTCCGTATATCGTGTCGGAATAAGGGTCGGCAGTGCTGGTGGAACAGTTTAACACAATGTAGTCGTGGAGAAATTTCAGCTTCTCGTAATCGTCCATATCCGGCGTAAGCTGCGAAATTATATCCTTTGCAGCCTTTTCGGAAGCAATATTCATACTGCTTATCTCATCGGCGGTAAACCTGTATGTGTATACTATTTCAAATGTCTGATTGTCAGCGTTGAAATCAAGCGTCCTGTCGGCGACCTGCGTATATGCAAGCTGTTCATGGCGGATAAGTTCAAGTATACGCGCGTAAACGTCCGAACCTACCGTCAGTTCGACGCGTTTCTTTAATGTACCTATATCCCAAAGTATTTGATTGTAAAGTTCCTTTTCTTCATCAGTCAGGAAATTCTTGCTGAGATAGTCAGTCACCATTCCCTCCGGAACATAGAAATCTGCGTCGGAAGAATTTTTCTTGGTGTGTCCCGTATATTCGTTGTCAACTTCTATATATGTTCCGTCCGAATATATACGATATTTGTCGGGAACATCATTTCCATGACAGCCGCATAAAAGCATACACACAGCGGTAAACACCGCTGCGGCATATGATCTCCTCCGCAAATTTCTCTCCCCCTTTCAGGGTATTGATGATCCGTCAGGCTGTATATTCAAGGAAAAGTTTCAGGACATAGGTGCCGGGATCCTGACTGTAGGAAACATTCACGCACTGATACTTGTTTTCCGCTTCTTCAAGCGCACTTTCCATAATGTCCAGCGCTTCCGCCTGAGCCGGATCGAAAAGCCTTTGCGCCGCAGTATCGTAAGTTTCCTTGCTGCTGCATCGTACTTCCGCTACCAGTTCTTTGTTCTTGGCGGCTTTCAGAATTTCGTTCGTAAGCATTGTGCGGACGTCCTCCCAGCTGTCGGCTATAAGTCCGTTCTTTACGTAATAATTACATTCTTCCGAATCCGCTTTCGGGTAGGTGTAGTCCTGTTCGTAAACCGTGCGGGTCCTTGAAATTACCTCGTCTGTCACGCAGAAATAGTCGTATCTTACATATTTTCCCACTTTGGATTCGGTAACAGCATATGTGGGGTCTATATGATACCATTTCCCGCCGAGGTTTACCATATTCCACATATGGGGAACTTCGTCCGCGTCTCCGGTAATGGTAATAGCCTGTATTCCCGCCTTGCGGCAGAGATATTCAAAAGCTTTGGCATAGCCGCCGCAAATGGCTTTTTTATCCCCGAAAACGCCGTATATGTTCCGGCAATTCTCGGCATTTTCATCATAAACCACATTTTCCGCAAGATAGTCGTAGAAAAGCTTTACAATATCATATTCTGACATGGACGGAGTTATCTGCGACATTATCCTGTTAACTTCCGCGTCAATAATATTCTGTCTGCGCTCAGTTTCCTCATCGCTTAAAGCGTAGAAAATATTTGCCGAAGCGACTAACTTGGTGGAAGCATTTACCGCATACTGCATTTTCGTATCAAGATAGAATAACGAACATTCATCATTATAAAGTATCTGGTAAACGTCACAGTAGTCCTCGGAAGTAATGCCTATTACTCCGGAAAAATTCACCTCGTCCCTTTTCTGACCTATTGCCGTGATAAGCGCGTCATAAATATAACTCTGCTTATCGTCAAGCGAATTGTAACTATACGGGCGCAGATCCAGTTCCTTGCCCGTATAGGGCGAAAACGGATCGCTCGAAACAACAGCGCCTATATCTTCAATAACGGTTTCCGTGCTCTGGAAACGGCTGTCCACTACCTCACTGAGGCGTCCCGATGAATCGGAAACAGATGAGGTTCCGGGTGCGGCAGTCTCCATTCTTGTTATTGTAGGCGTTGAAGCCGTAGAACTGGTAAATTCCGATAGGGGAACTTTCGGAACGTCCGATAAAACGGATATTCCCGAAGTGGTGCTTTCGGTAGGTGAAGTTTCCGTAGTTGTTGCAAGGTTCGGTTCGGAAGAAGTTGCCGCCGTTCTTGAAGTGGTCGGGGCGGTGGTTATAGACAAAGACTCGGTGGTGGTGGTTTCCTCGGTTTCGTATGAAACAGTGGGCAGCGAGGACGTAGTTGCCACTTCGGGAAGTGTTTCGTCCCAGTCCGCCCTTCCCGCATTACAGGAGGAAAGCACTGCCGCCAGCATTGCCGCAGACAGTATCATGTTGATTTTACGGAAACGTCTTTTCATAGTAAATATACTTCCGCAGCAGCCGGAAGTATTCCTCCCTTCGGAAAAGCGGGCATTCCGTCCGCTTGTATGCTATTTGTCCGATTCATAAATAAGGGAAATATGCACAATGTGAAGTTCATCATTGTTATGTTTATACGCGGAACGTATCTGCGTTCCGTAATTGCCGTTTATATCCTCGATCATTTTCTTGATTTCGCCGCTGTCGAAAAATCTGGCAAGAACGGCGTAATAAACGTCCTCCGAACCAAGCCGCAGTTCCGCCTCGCGTTTTCCCGAAAGTCCTGCGGACTTTATCTGTTCAAACATGGCGTCATACGCGTCGGAAGCCGTGGCATAAACCAATCCCTTGCCGTAGAAATAGTTAAGCGCCAATGATTCGGCTTTTGGAACGCCCTTGTAAAGTTCATCAGGGAAATGGGTTATATTATTTATTTCGCTGTCACGCACAAGGCAGTAGTCATGCCTTACAAAATCCGGATCGTCCCGATTAAGCATGGGATCGTCCCATGTGCAGTCGGAATTGTACCATTTGCCGTCAAGAAGTATCTTGTTCCAAGCGTGAGTTTCGCCCTTTTCGTTAGTTCCGCAGACGGTGAAATTAGGTATTTCCGCCTTATCGCAAAGCAGCGACATAGCCGCCGCGTAGCCCTCGCATTGTCCGTAACCTTTCACCAGCACTCCGTAAGCGGAATTGACGTGTTCTTCCGTCTGGGAAAAAGAACAGCCGGTAATTATCCTGTCGTGGAAATACACTGCTTTTTCAAAATCCGAGGCGTTTTCAGGAAGTTCTCCTATGATGGTAGAAGCCGCCATATCCAGTTCCGCGCGTTTAAGTTCCGCGTCCTCTTTCTCGTAAAGATAATTAAGGTGCAGGGAAGTCATTTCGCTTTCCGGCGCGTAAAACAGACTGCTGAGCCAGAAATACTTCCGTTCCTGCGCGTACACAAGGCGGTAGATCTTTCTTACTTCATCGCGGGTCACAGGCTCGTCAAACTCCGCCGACTCGCGGAAATTCACCACCGCGTCAACTACCGTATCATAGAGTTTCTTTTCCTCCGCCGAAAGATTTTCATAGACCGGCGACACAAATTCGCCGGTCTCGTTATGAACCGTTCCGGTTTCCGACTGTCTGACAGGCTGTTCCGACACCGGCGTACAGCCGCTTGCCGTTAAGCAGGCTACGCAGACAACAAGCGCTAAAAGTTTCTTTTTCATGATCAATTATAAAGCACATCAAATTCAATTACCAGCATATCCGGACTGCATTCATCGGAAACGCCCTTGACATTTGCAAATTCCTTTGCATATGTGTTATAGTCAAGTCTTGCATCGTAAATTGCATCGTAAACTTCCTTTGAACCTGCCATTATATGTGCAGTTCTTAAACCGTTTTCGGCGGCTTTCTTTATCTCCTCGCGGATAGCCTTGTCTGCGGATTCAAAATCATTGTAAACCAGACCGTTCTGTTTGAAATAGTTCTTATCCGTGGAAGTGCAAGCCGGCGGATCAAAGTATTTTACATAATTTCCGCTTGAAAGCTTTATCTCATTTACATGAAGATGCGTGATGTTATGTATCCAGCTGTCGGGAATAAGGAAAAATTTGTATCTGAGGTTTTTATAATTCGGGGTTTTAAGGATAGGATCGTCCCATGTAACGTCCAGATTATACCATGCTCCGTCAACGTCCACAACATTCCACGCGTGAGTAGCGCCTTCCGTTGTTTCACCGGTAACTATCATGCAGGTAATGCCTGCTTTATCGCAAAGATACTGTATCGCCTTGGCATAGCCCGCACACTGAACGTTTCCCTGCGCTCCGTTTCCGCCGAGGGCATTATAGATGGTTGCGTTATAGTTGGCATTGTCATCTTCAATATTGAAAGTGGAATTCAGCACAAGATAGTCGTGGAAAATTTTCAGCTGATCGAAAGTGGACTTGCCCGCAGCCTCTTTCAAGAGCTTATCGACATTCGCGTCAATAGCCGCCTGCATACTGTTTATGGAATCGGGATCCCTGTTAAGGTAATAGAGTTTTCCGTTCTTTATCTTTCCGCTGAGGTAGAAAAGCTGGGGCTCGCTGTTGTAAACCATGCCGAATACCTTTGCCCATTCCTCCAGTGTAAAAGCGTCTTCGGGGCAGACTTTGTAACGGAGGTTCTCGGCGCAGAACTTTATTGCGTCGTAAAGCTGTTTTTCCTCATCGGTAAGGGTATCATAGCCGTAACGCGAACCGGTATACTGACTGATATTAAGATCGGGCGGGGCGGTAGTAGCGGTAAGAGCGTCCGCAAGTGCCTGTTCGTCAAGAGTCTGGGAGGGGTCTATCGGCGGAAGTACCGGTTCGGTCATTGCCTCGCCGTTGTCGTTGGTGACGGTTTCGCCGTTTTCATCGGTAACAATTGTTGTTTCATATGTAACAACTTCCGTTTGTGCGGGATCTGCCGACGGATCGGAGGGGTCTGCACCCTCGGCAGACTGACTGTCGCCGCCTATAACTTTCATGGAACCCGTGGTGGTTTCGCTTTCGCCGTTTCCTCCGCAGCCCGAAAGCATAAGTGATAACGCGGCAAACACCGCGATCATTGTGCTGAATTTCCTTTTCATTATTTCTTTTCGCAGGGGAGAATTTCTCCCTGAGCGTCTCCTTTCTTTAACTGAATTTCACTATTAAGCAGAGGCAGGGTCAAATATACCCCGCCCCTGCTGTTAAAATTTTCTATCAATCATATTTTATGTCGAACTCAACAACAAGTGCGTTTTCGGCAAGATTCTTCTGTCTGTTCAGTCCTGTAATTGATGAATCCTTTGATTTTGCATAATTCTGGAATTTTCTCATATAATCGTTGCTTACAAGAGTCTCCCACAGATCATGACTGGTAACTCTTATATGCGCCGCCTGATGACCGCTTGAAATAGCGGCGTCAAGTTCCGCATACATACCCTCTGCTGCGGAATCAAGATCGCTGTATTCCTTATTGTAAGCCTTGAAATAATAGCAGGCTGATTTTGTGCAGGAAGGCGGATCGAACAGTTTTACACGGCTGCCGTTGCTTCTGTCGGCAACGTTCTGACTGAGATGTGAATTTTCGATTATGTCGTCATTTGCAAGGAAGTACAGATACCTTACAAATTTCGACGTATTATGTGAACCATACGGATCGTCCCATGTGGTATCAAGGATATAGTAGCCGTTATCGCAGTAAACGATGTTCCATGCGTGAGTGCTTCCTTCTTCATTCTTTCCGACAATGGTCATGCAGTCGATACCCGCAAGGTCACAGAGATACTGAGTAGTTTTTGCATAACCCTGACACTGAATAGCGCCGCTGCCTGTCATGCCGTTGTAGATACCGCAGGTATCAAATGTTCCCTCAAGGCTGAAATAGTTATTGAGAACTACCCAGTCGTGGATAACTTTCAGTTTGCTTACGGTGCTGCTGTAGCCGCCGACCTTTTTCATAACGCTTGCAGCGTTTGTATCAATGGTTTTCTGTACATTTTCCGCCTGTTCTCTTGAAAGAGTATAGGACATCTGAAGGCTTCCGAAGCCTGACGGAACCTTTGTGGACAGCCAGAAAAGCTGAGGTTCGTTATTGAATACGATCATATATACCTTATAAATATCATCTGTCAGCAGTCCGTCGGGTATCTCGGCGGTGGGGCTGAAGCTTTCCGCCGCTTTTACTATATTAGCATAAAGCTGCTGCTGGGATCTATTGAGCTGCTTATAAGGATACCTGTCGGTATAGCTCTTATTATAGCTTGAACTGATAGGCGCGGACGAAGTATTTTTCTCATCATCGGGAGTTGATTGATTCTTTGCGGTTGTTGTTTCTGTTTTCTTCTTGGTCGTAGTCGCTTCCGTCTCGGAGGGTGCTTCCTCGGTAACGTAATCGGAATGAATGAAAGTTCCGTCCGCAAGCTTATAATAGCCCGTATCGGTTGCGGCAACAATGTTTATCTTAGTGCCCTTGGTATACTTCTTTACGGAATCCGAGCCGACTATAGCCTTTACTCTGGAATAGCAGTCGGTCTTTATGTAAAGTGTTTCGCTTATTTCTGTCTCGTTCCATTCCTTTGACGCCTTTGCGGCAGTGGTGGTGAAATTTGCCGTTGTAGTTTCCGTAGGCGCAGTAGTTGTTGTAGTTTCCGACTCTGTGGTGGTTTCTTCCGTTTCGGTTTCTGTTTCTGTCTCGGTCTCAGTTTCGGTCTCCGAAGTTGTTGTAGTTTCCTCCGGAACGGTAGTCGTTTCCTCTGGCGGCATTGTCATTACGGTCAGAGACTGTGATGTCTGGGTATCGGGGATTCCCGATGCCTCATCGTCGGTTTTCTTACAGCCTGACATCAGCGATGCAGCCATCAGGAACGCAAGAAGAACACTAAGTTTCTTTTTCATCATTTTCCAAACTCTCCTTTTGAATATTATTTTCGGTTTCTTTTAAAACAGTCGCTTTTATTTTTGTTATACGTTTATCTTCCGTGACAAGCACGGTAAAAACCACATTCTTGCAGGTTACGGAAGGATTTTCGTTTTCTTCCGGTATTCTTCCGAGGAGTTCCACTATAAATCCGCTCATGGTGTCAAAATCGTTATCCTCGGGAAGTTCTATGCCGAATCTTGGTAGAATTTCCTCCGGATCGGCTGTTCCCGCTATAGTATAAGTATCTTCGGAAATTTTGATAATGTCCTCTTCCTCGTCGTCATACTCGTCCTGAATATTTCCCACAATGGTTTCCACAATATCTTCCATAGTGACGAGTCCTGCCGTTCCGCCGTACTCGTCGATGACTACCGCCATCTGCATTTTCTTTGCAGTAAGGCGTTTGAAAGCTTCTCCGCAGGAGACGGAGGCGGGGAAGTAGAGAATATCCCGCACGAAGCTTTCCGCCGCGGCGTTTTCGGGTGTTTCCGAACCCACGAAGCACAGCAGGTCTTTTACGCAAATCATTCCCACAATGTGATCAATGGTTTCCTCGTAAACGGGAATTCTCGAAAATCCGCTGCTTATTGCGGTGCGGACTATTTCCGAAACTTCCGCGGGCATTTTCACCGCCGTAATGTCCGTGCGGTGGGTCATTATATCCGAAAGGTCGCGGTCGTCAAATTCAAAGACGTTGTTTATCATTTCCCTCTGGGATTCCTCGATAACGCCCGTCTCGTTTCCCGCGTCCACCATCATAAGAATTTCTTCCTCGGTGACAACGTCCTTTTCGGAAGCGCCTCCCGCTCCGAACAGCATGGAGATTACCCGTATCAAAATTGAGGACAAAGCCGTCAGCGGTGCTAAAATTATCAGCAAAAATTTCGTAAACGGCGCGCAGAAAACAGCTAATTTCTCGCTGTCCTTGCTTCCCAGAGCGATTTTTTTCGGAACGCCGTCACACACCACGGTCAGAAGCAGAACTATCACAAGCGCGATACACACTGCCGAAAGAATATGGGCGGCGGTCTTGTTCCCAAAAAGTTCCAGAAAGGCGTTTGACAGCGGTGAAATATAGGTAAACGCCGCGGAATAGGCAATTATTACCGCTGTAAGTATTCTGTTCACCGAGAATGTCGTTACCAGCCTTGAAGGTTTTTCCAGAAGATCCGCAAGAATTTTATATCTGCCGTCTTTTTCCGTATTTCTGAGCCGTCTGTCGTCTATTTCGGTAACTGCCGCTTCGCAGACCGTATAAAAGCCTTTTATTACTGCTGTCACAAGAATAATTATAAGCCCGGGATACCCGTCAGAGTCCATAATCAACTTCCTTCCAACCGGAAATAAATGTTAAATACTGTATATTTCAGGTATGCAAAAATGTACACAAATCGAGACACTAAAAATTATACAACATTTCGGCGAAAAAGTCAAGACGCAGGGATAGTCCAAATATTACGAAAAATGTGTATAATTGCTTTAATTTTTTGTCGCAATTGTGCGGGGGAGCCCCCGCGGGCATAATCAGATTATGTTTTGCTTATATCAGTCTTGTACCCGGCGTGAGGCAGGCTGAGCCTGCACCCTTTCAGGCAAGGCTGAGCCTTGACCCTTTCAGGCGTTATTTATTGATTTCTAACTTAAATATACCGTGAGGTAAGGCAAAGCGGAGTCTGCATTTAAGCTTTAAGAGTTAAGAGTTGAGATATTGACGGGAACGCTTATATCTCAATTCTCAACTTTAAACTTTCAAAACTAAAACGCTGATTGCACTATACATTACCTCACGGCGATCGTAAAGTTAGAAATAGCTAAATAAAACCTGAAAGGGTCAAGGCTACAGCCTTGCTGCTTGATTTTTACCAAAAAAGGTGTTATAATATAAAATATAAAAATTACATCGGAGGGACTCCGCTTGCTGGACAAATTTATCGCAAAAGTATTGTCGGTTTTCCCGGAATTTATACGGGATTTTTACTATAAACACGAAAGCGTTATGCTTTACCTGATAGTCGGGGCTATGACTACCGCCGTTTCGGTAATTGCGCAGTATATCCCCGCATTTTTCGGTCTGCCTACGGAAATAAATACTGTTATAAGCTGGATATGTGCCGTTACTTTTGCCTTTTTCACGAATAAGGCATGGGTCTTTAAGAATGACGAAAGGTCAAAAGCCGCTTGGATAAAGCAAGCCGCGTCATTCTACGGCGCAAGGCTTTTCACCCTTGCCTTGGAATTTGCGTTCATGGTCATTACCGTGAGAATACTGGAACAGAACGAGTATGTAATGAAACTTATCGCGCAGGTGTTTGTGCTGGTAACAAATTACCTGTTCAGCAAATTCTTTATATTCAGAAAGAATTCCCCCGAAAAGGAGAACGGCGAAGATGTTTAAACTTGCTAAAAAATACCTCCCCGCTTTCAAGAAAGAACTTATAATCGGTCCCGCCGCGAAACTTGCCGAAGCTATCCTTGAACTTATCGTTCCCCTTATCATGGCGGATATTATCGACGTGGGAATAAACGGCGGCGCAGGGAAAGCCTATATCTGCCGCATGGGCGGGATAATGATATTAATGGGCGTTTTCGGACTTGCCAGCGCCCTTGTATGCCAGTACCTTGCTTCAAAGGCTTCCCAAGGCGTGGGAACGGTCATAAGAAACGACCTTTTCGGGAAAATATGCAGTATGTCACATTCCGAAATTGACAATTTCGGAACGCCGTCGCTTATAAACCGCGTTACGAACGATGTCAATCAGGTGCAGAACGCCGTCGCCATGCTGATACGCCTTGTGGTCCGCGCGCCCTTTCTCGTAATAGGCGCGGCGGTAATGGCTATGACTATCGACCTGAAACTGTCGGTAATATTCCTTGCAGTCGCGCCGCTGACGGCAATTACCATTTATCTGGTAATGTCCCGCTCCGTGCCGTTCTACAAGGTCATTCAGAAGAAGCTCGACCGCATAGGTCTTGTTACCCGCGAAAGCCTTTCGGGGGCAAGAGTTATCCGCGCATTTTCCCGCGAAGAAGCCGAGGAACGCCGTTTCGGCGAGGCGAACGCCGACTATTCCGAAACTTCCCTGCGGGTGGGCAGACTTTCCGTTCTTTTAAATCCGCTAACATATGCCATTATGAACCTTGCTATCGGTGTAATTGTGTGGTTCGGCGGTTTCCGTGTAAATGCGGGCGATTTAACGCAAGGACAGGTAATAGCTTTCGTAAATTATATGACGCAGATTTCCCTTGCGCTTGTGGTAGTGGCAAATCTTGTGGTGATATTCACAAAAGCGGCGGCGTGTTCGGTGAGAATCAATGAAGTCCTTGACACCGAACCCTCAATTACCGACGGGAACGGCGCGGAAGAAGTTTCGGACGCGCCTGCAATAGAGTTCAGGAACGTTTCGTTCTCCTATCATTCGGATGGCGACTGCGCTCTTGAAAATATCAGCTTTTCGGTGAAACGCGGCGAAACTCTCGGCATAATCGGCGGTACGGGTTCGGGAAAATCCACTCTTGTGAACCTTATCCCCCGTTTTTACGATGCGGACAGCGGTGAAATTCTCATAAACGGCGCGGACGTCCGCAGTTACAAGCTTGAACCGCTCCGCACGAAAGTGGGAGTCGTTCCCCAGAAAGCATTGTTATTTTCGGGAACGGTTGCGGAAAACCTCCGCTGGGGACGGGAAAACGCCTCGGAGGAGGATCTGAAAAAAGCCGCCGGAATCGCGCAGGCGGCGGAATTTATCGAAAAAATGCCCGAGGGCTATAACACCTATATCGCACAGGGCGGACGGAATCTTTCGGGCGGGCAGAAACAGCGTCTCACAATAGCAAGAGCGCTGACCGCAAACCCCGAAATACTGATACTTGACGACAGTGCTTCCGCTCTTGACCTTGCCACCGACGCGGCGCTGCGGAAAGCAATTTCCGAAAATACCGCGGGAATGACGGTGGTCATAGTTTCCCAAAGGGCAAACTCACTGCGGAACGCCGACAAGATAATCGTTCTTGACGACGGCGAAGCCGTGGGCATAGGCACTCACGAGGAACTTATGGAAAACTGCGAAATTTACCGTGAAATCGTTATGTCGCAGGAAAGCGGGGTGAAAGGCGCATGAAAAAGAAAGGCATTACAATGCGGCTTTTCGGTTACACGAAGCCTTTCGCATATCTGCTGATACCCGCGTTCCTGTCGGCGGTGATAAGCGTGCTTCTGTCGCTGTACGTTCCCATACTCGTGGGACGTGGAATAGACTACATCATCGGGAAGAATAATGTTGATTTCCCCATGATAAAAAAATATGTGATAACCATTTTCATAACGGTAATACTTTCCTCTGTTTTCAACTGGATAATGTCATTCTGCACATACAAGATAACCTACCGAGCCGTAAGCGATATGCGGAAAGAGCTTTACGCAAAATTCAACCGTCTGCCGCTGGGGTATATCGACAGCACGCCCCACGGCGATCTTATCGGAAGAATGTCCGCGGATATTGAGCTTATTTCGGACGGAATGTTACAGTGCTTTTCCCAGTTCCTGACGGGTATCGTCACCATTGTGGGAACTATCGTTTTCATGCTTCGGATAAACGTCCGCGTTGCGCTTATTGTCGTTCTGATAACTCCGCTTTCGCTGTTTGCGGCGGCGTTCATAACAAAGCTTTGCCGCGACAAGTTCAAGGAGCAGTCCGCGATCCGCGGCGAACTTACAGGCTGCGCGGAAGAACTCATTGGCGGGCAGAAAGTGGTAAAGGCTTTTGCCTATGAATCGCGGGCAAATGAAAAGTTTAGCGAAATTAACGGCAGACTTTACAAATGCGGAGTCCTTGCACAGTTCTTTTCGGCGCTGACAAACCCCACCACACGTTTTGTAAACGGCATTGTTTACGCGGCGGCGGGAGTTTTCGGGGCAATTTCGGTAATAAGCGGCGCGGCGGGTTCAATGTCCGTTGGGCAGATAGCAACATTTTTAAGTTATGCGAACCAGTACACCAAGCCGTTCAATGAAATTACGGGCGTTATCACCGAACTGCAATCGGCGATAGCTTCCGCGGGGCGGGTATTTGCCGTTCTTGACGAGCAGGAAGAAATTCCCGAGAAAGTTCCTGCCGAGCCTGCAAACGCTGACGGCAGAGTGAAAATGGAAAACGTATCATTCAGCTACAAGCCCGAACAGAAACTTCTGGAAAATGTCAATTTAAACATAAAGTCGGGACAGCGTATAGCCATTGTAGGACCTACAGGCTGCGGAAAGACAACGCTTATAAATCTGCTTATGCGGTTCTATGACGTCCGCGGAGGCGCGATAAAAATAGGCGGAACGGACATTCGGGACATGAAGCGCCGTGAACTGCGTTCCTCCTTCGGAATGGTATTGCAGGATACATGGATATTTACGGGAACGGTGCGGGAAAACATCGCATACGGCAGACCCGACGCCACGGACGAGGAAATTCTTGCGGCGGCGAAACTCTGCCATTGTCACAGTTTTATACGCCGTTTGCCAAAAGGTTATGACACGGTAGTTTCCGAGGACAGCGGAACGCTTTCACAAGGGCAGAAGCAGCTTCTCTGCATAGCGCGTATCGCGCTTACCGATCCGCCCATGCTGATACTTGACGAAGCGACTTCCAGCATAGACACCCGCACGGAACTGAAGATACAAAGCGCGTTCGCAAAGCTGATGAAAGGCAAGACGAGTTTTATAATCGCACACAGGCTTTCCACCATAAAGGACGCGGACGTTATCCTTGTAATGAAAGACGGGAACATCATCGAGCAGGGCGACCATGACTCGCTTCTTGCCAAAAACGGATTTTACGCGCAACTCTACAACTCCCAGTTTCTTAATGAGAGTTGACTACAGAGTTGAGAGTAGAGAGTTAAGAGTTGAGAGCAGGCTGAGCCTGCACGCTTTCAGGCAAAGTTTAGTGATTTTCAGTCTAAATATACCGTGCATTAGGTAAAATTTTATCTGCAAAAAATTGAAAGTTGAGAGCAGGCTGAGCCTGCACCCAATCAGGCAAAGTTTAGTGATTTTCAGTCTAAATATACCGTGCATTAAGTGAAATTTTATCTGTAAAAAATTGAAAGTTGAGATATAAGCGTTACTGCAATATCTCAACTCTCAACTATTGACTCTTTAAATTACGCTTTAAAAATATGCAGGCTTGCTTCTATCCTGTCAATTTGTGCCTGAAGTTCCTTAGTCAGTTTTTCGGTTTCGCCGCTTTTTAAAAGCTTTAACCAGTCTTTGTAAATAATAAGGTCTTTCCGCAGGGAATCTTTATACTGAATATCTGTCGGCATACTGTTCACACTCCTTTATTTGCCATGGTTTTCGCAGATAGCTTCATATTTTTCTGTCAGTTTTTTAAAATCTTCAAGTGTTTCACAGCTTTGCAGTTCATTTAAGAATTTCTGCTGTTCAAGCTGTTTTGCAAGTCTTTCAATAATTTCCGCATCGGTCGGCATTGCGTTCACTCACTTGTTAATATATTTTACCTATATTATAGCGGGTTTTAAGCAATATGTCAAGAGCAGGCTGAGCCTTGCAGCAGAGTTGAGAGTTAAGAGTTAAGAGTTGAGATACTGACGGAACTTCCTGATTTACTTTTTTATGAAAATTATACAAAATTAAAAATTTTCATAAAACTAAATTTAAAAACAGAACACTTAAAAATTTTGTCAATATCTTAACTCTTAACTCTCCACTCTTAACTCTTAATAAATTTACGGGAGGAATTTAAAATGTTCATTAAGGGCTTTACTTACGGTTTTGACGGCAGGAAAGGTTTATACCGCACTGCCGAAGCGCAGGAGTCAATGGAACGTCTCGCCGCGCTTGGCGGAGACTGGGCGGCGCTTGCGTTCACGGTCTTGCAGGACAGTTTCAGTTCAACGCTTATCCGCCCCGATTTCCGATACACGGTAACGGACAAGGATATAACAAAAGCAGTGGAAAAACTTCATGCCCTCGGTCTGAAAGTCTGCATGAAGCCTATGGTAAACTGCGCCGACGGTATCTGGAGAGCAAATATCTTCTTCCCCGAAAGGGAAACGGGCGACAAGGACTACTGGAAAGAATGGTTCGGCAGCTATGCGGCGTTCCTATGCCACTATGCGGAAATTGCCGAGGACACCGGCTGCGAAATGTTCTGCGTGGGCTGCGAAATGCTCGGCACGGAGCAGCGTGTTGAACAGTGGCGGGAAACTATCCGTCAGGTGCGGGAAATTTATCACGGTCCGCTTGTCTACAACACCAACCACGGCAAGGAATTCGGTGTGAAGTGGTGGGACGCGGTGGACTACATAGGCACTTCCGCATATTTCGGCGTGGGAAAAGTTCCCGGCGACAGCGAGGAGAATATGTACCGCGAATGGCTGAAACAATCGGAGAACCTTGCCCGTCTTTCGGAGGAAAACGGCGGGAAACAGGTCATTTTCATGGAGATAGGCTGCCGAAGCGCAAAGGGCTGCGCCATGATGCCTTACGATTTCAGCCACAGGGAATTTCCCTATGGCGAGGACGAACAGGCGAACTTCTATAACTCCTGTATGCGCGCCATGTGGGACAAAAAGTGGTTCGCGGGCTTCTTCTGGTGGGATTGGTACACAAAACTTCCGCAGCGTTCCCCCGAATTGGGATTCTCCATTGTGGGCAAAAAGGCGGAGCAGGTCGTTCGGGAATGGTACGCAAAAGAGCATTTTTAAAAAATTCCCACATAATACCATAGTGAGAATTTGCAAGGATATGGGAGCATTAAAGAGAATTTAAAAGATTTTAAAATATTTGTCTTGAATTCAAAAGAAATTTGCGGAAATCTATTGACATTTTCGGGTTTTTGGCGTATCATTCAATGTATGGATATTTCAAAACGAAAGGAACGTGAGGATAGGGTTGAACGACAAGCTCAAGCTTTTCGGCTTCAATAATCTTACCAAGACTCTCAGCTTTAACATTTACGATATTTGCTATGCAAAAAGCGCGAGGGAACAGCAGGATTATATCAAATACATTGACGAACAGTACAATTCCGACCGTCTGACGAAGATCCTCTGCGACGTTACGGAAATGATTGGCGCGCACGTGCTGAATATTTCCAAGCAGGACTATGACCCGCAGGGCGCGTCGGTGACAATACTGGTTTCGGACAAGGATATAGAAGATATTGACGCATCCTGCAATATGGGCAAGGTGGGCGGTATCGCCAAGCAGAGCATTGCCGGACATCTGGACAAAAGCCATCTCACGGTGCATACCTATCCCGAATTTCACCCGGACAATGAAATTACCACTTTCCGCGTGGATATAGACGTTTCCACCTGCGGACAGACAACGCCTCTAAAATCCCTTGACTATCTTATAGGAAGCTTCGATTCGGATATTATCACCATTGACTACCGCGTACGCGGTTTCACCCGTGACGAACACGGCAAGAAGCTGTTCATAGACCATGACATAACTTCCATTCAGGACTATATCAACAAGGACACTCTCGAACGCTATGACGCCGTTGATGTAAATGTTTATCAGTCCAATATCTTCCACACAAAAATGATGATAAAGGAAATTTTCCTGCAGAATTACCTTTTCAACACCGATACTTACGAGCTTGCGCCCAAACGCAGGCTTGAAATAAACGATGCGCTCCGCCGCGAAATGATAGAAATTTTCAGCGGAATGAACATCTACTAAGCAGGCGAAGCCTGCTTAGTAGAGTTGAGAGTTGAGAGTTGAGAGTTGAGAGCAGGCTGAGCCTGCTTAGCAGAGTTAAGAGTTAAGGTATTGACAGAATCTTCAAGTGTTCTGTTTTTAGATTTGGTTTTGTGAAAATTTTTAAGTTTTATTTTACCAAAGTTACAAATTGAAATCATAAATAGCCCCTTGCTGTACTTTTCATAGAAAAGCAAATTAGGGAGTTCCGTCAGTATCTCAACTCTCAACTCTTAACTCTCAACTCTGAAACCAACTCTCAACTCTTAACTCTCCACTCTCAACTCTTAAAAAAGAAAGGTTGGTGTCTATGCTTGATCAGACAAGGGCTCCTGTTTATGAAGCGCTTCTGAAATACCGGGAAGCAAGGATAGTCCCCTTTGACGTTCCCGGACATAAGCACGGAAAAGGCAATCCCGAACTTACGGGGTTTCTGGGACAGACCTGTCTTGACGTTGACGTAAACTCAATGAAGCCGCTGGACAATCTCTGCCACCCCACTTCCGTTATAAAAGAATCGGAGGAACTGGCGGCGGACGCGTTCGGAGCGGCTTACTGCTTTTTTATGGTTGGCGGAACTACTTCCGCGGTGCAGTCGATGATTCTTTCCGTATGCACTGCGGGGGATAAGATAATCATGCCCCGAAACGTTCACAGAAGCGCCATCAATTCGCTTATCCTCAGCGGCGCTGTTCCCGTTTATGTAAACCCGGGAGTGGACTCGCGGCTGGGAATTCCCCTCGGAATGAGCGCGGCGGACGTGGAAAAAGCCGTTCTTGAAAATCCCGACGCAAAAGCCGTTTTCGTCAACAATCCCACCTATTACGGCGTTTGCTCCGACCTGAAAAAAATCGTGGAAATTGCCCATTCCCACGGCATGGCTGTGCTTGCGGATGAAGCCCACGGAACACACTTCTATTTCGGCGAAGGACTTCCCGTTTCCGCTATGGCTGCGGGAGCGGATATGTCGGCTGTTTCAATGCACAAATCGGGCGGTTCGCTGACTCAGAGCAGTTTCCTGCTTCTGGGAAAAGGCGCGGAGCGGTTCGGCGTGACGGAGGGGCGCGTCCGCGCGGTTATAAATTTAACACAGACCACAAGCGGTTCATATCTGCTGATAACGTCTCTGGATATTTCCAGAAGAAGCCTTGCGGTACACGGCAGGGAAATTATCGGGAAAGCTCTTGAAACTGCAATTTACGCGCGGAAAGAAATTGAAAACATCGGCGGCTATTACGCTTTCGCCGAGGAACTTATAAACGGCGATGATATTTACGACTTCGACCGCACAAAACTTTCCGTTCACACCCGCGATATAGGTCTTGCGGGAATAGAAGTCTACGACCTTTTAAGAGACTATTACGACATTCAGATAGAATTCGGCGATATAGGAAATATCCTTGCATACATTTCCGCGGGAGACAGATGGAAAGACATTGAACGGCTCGTTTCCGCCCTTGCCGAAATAAAACGGAGATTTTCACGGGATAAAGCGGGTATGCTTGAAAACGAATATATTGCCCCGAAAGTTGAAACTTCGCCGAGAGAAGCATTTTACGGGAAACAGAAGTCGGTGCCCATTTCCGAAAGCGCAGGAAAGGTAAGCTGCGAGTTTGTAATGTGCTATCCCCCGGGAATTCCCATACTTGCCCCCGGCGAACTGATAACCCCCGAAATTCTCGACCATATAAAATATTCCAAAGAACGGGGCTGCATGATGACAGGCACCGAGGACATGAACATAGAACGCATTAAAATTATGGATATATGAGGCAATACCGCGCAAAGACCGCCTTACGGCTTTGCCGCACATCTGCTTGCATATTTTCCGTCATATTGTCCGAAAATCCCTTGAAATACGACAGTATTCCTGCGGGCTTTTCAGACAATCTGACAAAAAATCTGACGGCGCATCTGCACGACAATCTTTGTGCGGTATTGCCTTGATTTCAGGAGGGAAAGTTTATGGAACGCTTTGCAAAGTACAAACGGAGAAACGGTTATCTTTATATAGGACTGGTGCTGGCGGCGCTTGCCCTGCTGATGATAGCCGTATCGGTGCATGAATTTCTCCATAATGAACCGTTCATTCTGCGGGTAACGGGTTTCGGCGCGGGGATATTGTGGGGAGTCGCGGCGTTTGTATGCCTGAGAGCTTACTACCGAATAAACCTGTCGGAACTTTCCTCACTGGGCAGGAAAACCAATCCGGACGATAAGTTATTATGAAAGGACAACATTTATGGAACTATGGTTCAGCGAACCCCATACAAAAGATGTTAAATTATCAATAAGGATAAACAAACAGCTTCATTCCGAACAGAGTGAGTATCAGCGGATAGATGTTTTTGAAAGTCCGGAGTTCGGCAGGTTCCTGACTCTTGACGGACTGATGATGCTCACCGAAAAGGACGAGTTTATCTATCACGAAATGATAACTCATGTTGCTATGGCTTCAAATCCCGATATTAAAAATATTCTCGTTATCGGCGCGGGCGACGGCGGAACCGTTCGGGAACTGACAAGGTACGATTCGATTGAAAATATAGATATGGTGGAAATTGACCGGCGGGTAGTTGAAGTAAGCAGGGAATTTCTTCCCGTGACCGCTTGCAGATTGGACGACCCGCGGGTTCATATATTTTATGACGACGGTCTGAGATTTGTCCGCAGAAAGGAAAATCTTTACGACCTTATAATCGTTGACAGCACCGACCCTTTCGGACCCGGGGAAGGACTTTTCACAAGCGAATTTTACGGGAACTGTTTCAGCGCGCTTACCGATAACGGGATTCTGGTAAATCAGCACGAAAGCCCATATTATGCCGAGGATGCGAAAGCCATGCAGCGGGCGCACAGGCGCATACGGGAATTTTTCGACATCTGCCGCGTGTATCAGGTACACATTCCCACATATCCGTCGGGGCACTGGCTGTTCGGCTTTGCTTCAAAATCCATTGACCCGCTGAACGCGGACGCGGACAGGTGGAATTCTCTCGGGATAAAAACAAGATACTACAACACTGAACTTCACAAGGGCTGTTTTGCAATTCCCAACTATGTAAAGGAACTGCTTGAACATTCATGAAACGGAGGCAGGCTATGCAAATTGAGAGGAAAGCCTTCATAGGCTGCGATTGCAAATACGAAAAGGCAAAGACCGTTATTTTCGGCGCGCCTTTTGACAGCACAACTTCTTTCCGCCCGGGAACGCGGTTCGGCTGTTCGGCGATACGGGCGGAAAGTTTCGGGATAGAAACCTATTCCCCCTATCAGGACAAAGACCTGCTTGACTACGACATTTTTGACGCGGGCGATTCCGAACTCTGCATAGGTTCGGTGGAAACGGCACTTTCACAAATCGAGAAAATCGCGGGCGAAATTCTCGCGGACGGAAAACGCCCCCTCATGCTGGGCGGAGAACATTCCGTGACCCTCGGCGCGGTAAGAGCGGTTTACAAAAAGTATAAAGATTTATATATTATACAATTTGATGCACACGCCGACCTGCGGGACGACTATCTGGGCGTGAAAAATTCCCATGCCTGCGTAATGCGCCGCTGTCATGATATTTTAGGGGACGGGAAAATCTATCAGTTCGGCATAAGAAGCGGCGAACGTGAGGAGTTCCGCTTTGCGGAAAAACACACCGTAATGCACAAATTTGACGTTGACGGCGTGGAAAATATCCTCGGCGCGCTGAAAGGAAAGAAAGTCTATCTTACAATTGACATGGACGTTCTCGACCCGTCTGCGTTCCCGGGAACGGGCACTCCCGAAGCGGGGGGCGTGACGTTCAAGGAACTGCTGGAAGCCGTTCTTAAACTGAAAGACCTTGACATTGTGGGGGCAGACATCAACGAACTTTCCCCCCATTACGATCAGAGCGGAGTTTCCACGGCGACAGCCTGCAAGCTTCTGCGGGAAGTTCTGCTTATGCTTGAAAAATAACTCATAGGAGATAGATATGTCCAAGAAAAATAAAAAGCGTCATTCTGCGGCAAAAAATGTTCCGACCGAAACTCAAGTTCAGTCCGAAATTAAAGTTACATCGGCTGAAACTGTGGGAACGGCAGCCGAGGAAGCGCACACATATTTACAGCTTATTCTGGGGTTTCTGAAATGGTTTGCAATTGCCGTTGCCGTGGGAATTGTAGTAGGCTTGGCGGGAACGGCGTTCAATATCGCCCTTTCCTTTGCAACGGAGTTCAGGACTTTCCACAAACCGATAATTTTTGCCCTGCCCATAGCAGGCTTGGCAATAGTTTTCCTTTACAGGATAATGGGGCTTTCGCAGGACCCGGGGACAAACAACATAATCAAGGGCGCGCGTTCGGAAGAAAAGGTTTCAATAAAGCTTGCGCCGCTCATCTTTATAGCAACGTTCCTGACCCACATAACAGGCGGTTCTGCGGGACGTGAGGGGGCGGCTCTGCAGATCGGCGGAAGCGTTGCCTCGCCTTTCGGGAAACTGTTCCGCCTTGACAATGACGACACTTCAACGCTTATAATGTGCGGCATGGCGGCGGGATTTTCCTCTCTTTTCGGAACGCCCGCGGCGGCGGCTGTTTTCGCCGTGGAAGTCACAATAGTTGCGGCGGCGCAGTATTCCGCTCTCGTTCCCTGCATGGTCTCCTCGGTAACGGCGGCGCTTACGGCAAAATTCTTCGGTATCACCCCCGAATCGTTCATAGTAAAAGGCGTTCCCGTTTTCAACACGGAAGCCGTTCCCGATCTGCTCCGCGTAACGCTTTTAGGCGCGTTATGCGCGGGTGTAAGCGTTCTGTTCTGTTACGCTATCCAGAGCGGCGGGAAATTATACAAAAAGTATATTAAGAATGAATATTTACGGGTTATCGCAGGCGGAGCAATTGTTGTTGTGCTTACGCTTCTGATAGGAACGACCGACTACAACGGCGCGGGAATGGACGTTATCGAGCGGGCGTTTTCGGGAACGGCGTCGCCCATAGCGTTTGCCATGAAGATACTTTTTACCGCTTTGACGTTAGGCGCGGGGTTCAAGGGCGGGGAGATAGTGCCCAGCTTTTTCACGGGGGCGACGTTTGGCTGCTTCTTCGGCGGAATCATCGGGCTTGACCCCAGTTTCGGGGCGGCAGTGGGGCTTCTTGCTGTTTTCTGCGGCGTTACCAACTGTCCATTTGCAACGCTTGTGCTGAGTATTGAACTTTTCGGGTCGGGCGGACTGCCGTTCTTTGCCCTTGCAATAACCATAAGCTATATGCTTTCGGGCTACTGGGGGCTTTACAGCGCGCAGAAGTTCCATCAGTCAAAACTGCGCCCCGTGCTTTACAAGCAGAATAAATAATTTTTTCCAAAAATATATAAATGCGATTTGAAAGGAGCATAACAATGCTGTTATTGGACGAACTGAGAGTAGAGCTGGAGGGTTACCGCAAGGACATGAAACAGCTTTACGAAATACTTGATATTGACAAGGCAAAGTCGGAGATAGAGAAACTCCGCGAGGAATCGGGAAAGGACGGATTCTGGAACGATATTGAAAATTCCCAGAAAGTCATGCAGACCATAAAGCACCACGAAGCCACCATTGAAAGTTATGACAAGCTAAATGAAAAGCTTGAGGACGCCCTCACCATGATAGAACTTGCCATGGAAGAAGAGGACAATGAAGAGACCGCCATGGAAATAAAGCGCGACGCGGAGCATTTCAAGAAAGAACTTGAAGCCATGAAGCTGACCACGCTTCTCACCGGCGAATACGACAGCAAGAACGCCATTCTCACGTTCCACGCGGGCGCGGGCGGAACGGAAGCGCAGGACTGGGTACAGATGCTTTTCAGAATGTACAATATGTGGGCGGAAAGCCACGGTTTCAAGGTTACGACCCTCGACTATCTGGACGGCGAAGAAGCGGGGATAAAATCCGCAACGCTGCTTGTTGAGGGGCTGAACGCATACGGTTTCCTCAAGTCGGAAATGGGGGTACACCGTCTTGTAAGGGTATCGCCTTTTGATTCTTCGGGACGGCGGCACACGTCCTTTGCTTCCCTTGAAGTCATGCCTGAAATGAGCGAGGCGGACACCAACATTGAGATCCGCCCCGAGGACTTGGAAATAGATTTCTACCGAGCCAGCGGCGCGGGCGGACAGAAAGTAAACAAGACTTCATCGGCGGTGCGCCTTACCCATCTTCCCACGGGAATAGTGGTTTCCTGCCAGACACAGCGGAGCCAGTACCAGAACAAGGATTACGCCATGAAGATGCTTATGTCCAAGCTTGTAGAAATAAAAGAGCGTGAACATCTTGAAAAGATAGAGGACATCAAGGGCGTTCAGAAAGAGATAGCATGGGGCGCGCAGATACGTTCCTATGTATTCATGCCCTACACTCTTGCCAAAGACCACCGCACAGGTTTTGAGAACGGAAACATCGGCGCGGTCATGGACGGCGACCTTGACGGCTTTATAAATGCGTACCTTACCGCGCTTTCGCACGGAACGCTGCATGAATAATTCGTAATTCGTAATGCGTAATGCGTAATTTAAAGAGTTGAAAGCAAGGTAGTAACCGTCCTGCAAAATTTTTCTATTAAGTTCTTGACAAATGAAGTTTTATAGGTTATAATAAATAAAAAGGAACACACCAGTGACGGTGTTCCCCGTAATCTTAAATGTAAAAAATAACCGTCAATCTTCGGGAAAAGCTTAGGCGGTTATTTTTTATAAACTTATGTCAAGGAGTATTTGCTCTTAAATGTCAATCGTTTATAAAAAATGGTTAATCCTTCTTGTTACGAAGAACTAACGAGACAACATCGACAATGATAGATATTATCTGGAGAATTATTCCCAGTATTACCATGTGATATGTCACCTCCTTTTTTAGGGGAGCGACCGTCAGCCGTATGGTGTGTTCCAAAATTATTATAACGCATTTGTTGAAATATGTCAATATATAAAAACAAATTTTTCCCGCCTATATAGACGGGAAAATTTTTTGCAGATTTCGCCTTGCTTTACCTCACGCCGGGTACATATCGGAAAATAAAAAACTATGCCTGATTGCCAGCGGGGGCTTCCCCGCCTCAGCCTGCTCTTAACTCTATAATTACGAATTACGCATTGACTCATGCACGAACTCTTTCAGGCTGCGCAGTTCGTTGGCAAGCGCCGCATTTATAAGCTTCGACTCGGCAGCGTTCATCTCCGCCTGCGAGTTGCCGTCGGTGTCCTTCTTGTCAGAATAGTGCTTTTCAAGCTTTTTCAGCCTGCTGTCCAACTCCTTGATGATCGCTTTTCCTGCGTCCATAACGTTCACTCCTTAAAAATTTTTCTGCTAATAGTATTTCTCCCCGTAATTGTTTCTATTATGGCAATTACGGGGATTTTTATTGTAAACAAATAGTATATTAATTTAGCAAAATTCCCGTTCGTAGTTTTGTGTGGTCAAATTGCATAAAATTCGGCAGGAAATTTCTTTATTTATCGTCGGGACAAATTTGTTCAAAGGTTGCTTTTTGTTTGGGAATGGTGTATAATATCATTAAAGTGGTGAATTGTCACTGTTTTGAGGTGAAAAGTGGTGAATTTTCCACAACGTTTTCCACACTCGGTGGAAAACTCCAAGCTGAAAGGAAGTGATAAAGCATGGCAGGTCATTCGCTTATGGGTACTTATGAACATACTATCGACGCAAAGGGGCGTATGGCTTTCCCCGCTAAGCTGCGCGAACGGCTGGGCGAACGCTTTATCGTTACTATCGGTGTGGATAACTGCCTTTACGTATATTCCGAGGAAGAATGGGAAGTTTTCAATGACAAGCTCCGCGCCCTTACAGGCAAAAAAGCCAATGCCGCGAAAATTCTCATCGCAAAAGCGGCCCTTGTTGAACCCGACAGTCAGGGGCGTATCCTCGTTCCCCCGTATCTTCGGGAACACGCCTGTCTTGACCACGACGTCACCGTTATCGGCGTTATAAACCATGCCGAGATCTGGGACAGCGCTAAGTTTAAGGCGTTCAGCGAACAGATCACCGAGGAAGTTCTTGCAGAGGCTCTGGAAGATATTTCTTTCTGATTCGGATAAAAAAGGATAACTATGGATAAAATAAATTCAGCGGAATTTTCCCACGTTCCCGTGCTTCTGAATGAAACTCTGGACGGGCTTGACGTAAAGCCCGAGGGCGTTTACATTGACGGCACCTGCGGCGGCGGGGGACATTCCGAACAGATAGCAAAACGGCTCACGGCGGGACGGCTTTTAGGAATAGACCGCGACCCCGACGCGATAAAAGCCGCTTCGGAACGGCTTTCCGCCTACAGCGCAAAAGTCGTTTCCGGAAATTATTCCGATATTGCGGAAATTGCCGCCGCGGAGGGAATTTCCGCCGCGGACGGGATCCTTCTCGACCTTGGGGTCTCCTCACATCAGCTTGACGCGGCGGAACGGGGATTTTCCTACCGCCTTGACGCGCCTCTTGACATGAGAATGTCACAGGAGGGCGAAACAGCCGCAGATTTAGTGAACAGCCTTTCCAAGGAGGAACTCAGCAGGATATTCTTTGAATACGGCGAGGAGAAATTCAGCAAGAAGATAGCCGCGGAAATTATCCGCCGCCGAGAGACAAGGCCCATTGAAACAACGGGCGAGTTGGCGGAAATTATCGGCTGCGCCGTTCCCGCAAAATTCAAGCGTGACAAGAATCCCTGCAAAAAGACATTTCAGGCGCTGCGGATAGCTGTCAACAACGAATTTGAACATCTTGACAAGGGCCTTGACGCGGCTTTTGAACTTCTTAAAAGCGGCGGACGGCTCTGCGTGATAACTTTCCATTCCCTTGAGGACAGGATAGTGAAACAGCGGTTTGCGTCATTCTGCAAAGGCTGCATATGCCCCCCCGATTTCCCCCAATGCGTATGCGGAAGAACGCCCCGAGGAAAGCTTATAAACAAAAAACCAATAGAAGCCTCAGAACGGGAACTTGCGGAAAATAACAGAAGCAAAAGCGCAAAGCTCCGTATTATAGAAAAATTGTAGAACAGGAACAACTCCGATGATCAACAGAAATACACCGATCATCGGCAAAAAAGAAAGGAAAAGCGGTTGTAAAAATGAATAAAAACAATCTTGCCTATGACCTTACCAAATATGAGGAAGTGTCGCCCGAGAAAGCCCCTAAGATACGAGTGCGCAGACGGCGTGCGGACACGGGTTCGGTGCCGAAAATGATAGTTCTTGTAACCGCGGCAGGCGTTATGCTGGGCGGAGTTATATACAGCAAGGTGGAAGAAGCGTCTATTCACAATGAGATCACCAATCAGACAAAAACCGTGGAAATGCTCGCCAGCGAAAACGTCCGTATGCAGTCGGAAATCGAGGAAAAGACCGCCCTCAAATATATTGAGGACTATGCGGAAAACGTTCTCGGTATGCAGAAATTAGACAAGTCACAGGTCGAGTATGTAAGCATTTCAAACGGCAGCGCAGCGGATATTCCCGAAGAGGACGAAAATATTTTTGTGTGGATAAAAAACACTTTTAACGACTTTCTGGAATATATACGCGGCTGACGCAATAGTATAAAACAGGGCTGTACAATATAACTATACAGCCCGAATTTTGCCTAAGGCAATATTTGTGAAAGGAGCGCGGCGGCTTTGTCATACCAACCGACACAGAAAATGCGATTCAAGCTGAACGGCATAGTTCTGCCTGTTCTGCTTGCGTTTGCGGCTCTTATAGTGGTAAATCTTTTCAAGACTTCCATTACCGACAATGCAAAATATCAGGCTCTTGCCAATGAGAACCAGTTCAAAAGCACCACCGTCAAGGCTAACCGCGGAAGTATCTACGACACGAACGGGAATATCCTTGCCCAGTCCGCAACGGTTTATTCCATAGACGTGAACCCCCACCGCATTTACGAAAAACAGCAGGACGAAGCCAAAGCCGCTAAGAACGGTCAGATCGACGAATACATGACCGACGGCGTTCTTGAATCCGAAAGAATGACCAGAGCCGCAGCGACTATCCTCAGTGAAGAATTGGGCGCAATAGCGGACGTTTCCTACGATTACGCCGTGAAGAAACTCACCGAAAACAGCGAGACAAGTCAGTGGGCTTGCGTTGCAAAATCCATTGAAAAGCCAGTTGCCGACAAAATTCTTGCCCGCGCCGACGAGGAGGGGCTCGGCGACCTTATATATCTCCAGCCCGATACAAAACGCTATTACCCGCAGGGGGAAATGGCGGCGGCGGTAATAGGTTTCACCAACTATGACGGAGACGGCATTTACGGCATTGAATCCTATTATAACGATTACCTGAAAGGCGTTGACGGAAAGATAATTTCCGCAACCGACGCTTACGGCAATGCCATGCCCTACAAAAACGATAAAATTTACGACGCGCAGGACGGAAATTCCGTTTACCTCACCATTGACAACACGCTTCAGCACATGGTGGAAAAATATCTTGAACAGCAGGTACAGGCTCACGCTCCCGCCTGCCGAGCCTGCGCCGTAATGATGGACGTCAACACCGGAGCAGTCCTTGCCATGGCAAGTTCCCCCGGATTTGACATAAACGACAGGAATTCCCTTTACAATCCCGCAGACACCGCTCTGCTTTCGGGGATAACCGACGAGGAAGAATACAACGCAATGTACGTTTCCCTGCGTGAACAGCAGTGGAAAAACAAAGCCGTTACCGAGCCTTATTATCCCGGTTCGGTATTCAAAGTAGTCACAGGTTCCGCGGCTTTAGAAGAAAAGGTCATTTCCGTAAATTCCACATTTGCCTGCAACGCGTCAATAGACGTTGCGGGACAGAAATTCAACTGCTGGTCGGGATATTCCCACGGAACGCAGGATTTCACCACGGCTATGACAAACTCCTGCAACCCTGTTTTCATTCAGATAGGCTTGCTTCTGGGCAAGGATAAATTCTACGACTATTTCAAAGCTTTCGGGCTTACCGAACCCACGGGGATAGACCTTCCCGGCGAGGCGGCAAGTATTTACGCCGATACAAGAGAACTCGGTCCTGTTGAACTTGCTTCCAGTTCATTCGGTCAGACAAACAAATTAACGGCTATCCAGATGATAACGGCTTACGCCGCAGTGGTAAACGGCGGGTATCTTGTAACGCCTTACGTTGTCAGCAAGATAGTAGACCCTAATGGGAACGTTATCAAAACCACCGAGCCGTCCATAAAACGTCAGGTTATCTCCGAGGAAACTTCCGCCACAATGCGGCAGGTACTTGAATCGGTAGTAAACACCAAGGGCGGTTCAAACGCTTACATAAAAGGCTATGCCATCGGCGGAAAGTCTGGCACTTCCGAAAAACAGGACAAGATGAACCAGACGGGAAATAAAGATCTGTATGTTGCTTCGTACTGCGCTTTCGCGCCTGCGGACGACCCAGAAATTATCCTGCTCGTTATGGTTGACGAACCTACCGCACGTGACCAGAACGGCGCGCTTATGTATTACGGAAGTATCGTTGCCGTTCCTGCGGTGACAAACGTTCTGAAAGAAGCGCTCCCATACCTTGGATATTATCCCGAATACACCGAGGAGGAACTTGAAGCTATGGGCGTTAAGCTACCCTCCGTTGAGGGGCAGACCGTTGATATTGCAAAATCAACTCTGGAGACCCAGTCGCTGCAGGTTACCGTCATAGGCGGCGGCGAGAAAGTCGTTGCGCAGGTTCCCGCAAAGGGAAGCTCCATTCCCAGAAACGGAAAGGTAATTCTCTACACCGAAGAAAATTACGAAACCGAATACACCACCGTTCCAAATGTTATCGGGTACAGTGTTTCGGACGTAAATACAATACTTACAAATGCCGATCTTAACTTCAAAGTCGGCGACGGCGCGGCAAACCACAGCGGCGCAGTCGCTTACAGTCAGAATTACGCCGAGGGAAATATAGTACCCGCGGGAACTATTATCGAAGTCACGTTTGTTGTTAAAGATCAAGGCTGAATTTTCACAAGGGGGCTATAAAAATGAGACTTGACGAACTTCTTGAGGAAGCGGCAAAAGCCATGCCAATAAACGCAAAGGTCAGAAACACGAAAGCCGTTGTGGCGGGCATTACCGACAACACCGAGGAGGTAACGGCGGGATTCGTTTTCGTCTGCGTAAAAGGCTCTCGTTTTGACGGTCACGACTCCGCGGAGAGAATGCTGGAAAAAGGCGCGCTCTGCGTTGTAACGGACCATGACACCGGCTGCGCAAATCAGGTAATCGTCAAAGATACAAGGACTTTTTACGGGCATCTTTGCGCCATATGGTTCAACCACCCCGAACGCCACCTGAAACTTATCGGCGTTACGGGAACCAACGGCAAGACCACTCTTGCCACCATGATAAAGGCTATCCTTATGGATAAAGGCCACAAAGTGGGATTTATCGGCACCACAGGCTCGCTTATAAACGGCGTTCCCGTTGAAACGGACGGTTCTACCCCCACTACCCCGAGAGTGTACGAGCTTTACAAGCTGTTTTACGAAATGGTCAAAAAGGGCTGCGACTGCGTTGTTATGGAGGTTTCCTCTTTTGCCCTCGCTCAGAACCGCATAGGTCCTGCAATTTTCAGAGTCGCCGTTTTCACCAACCTCACTCAGGATCATCTGGACTATCATATAAATATGTCCAACTACTTTGAGGCAAAGAAAAAGCTCTTCACCGAACACTGCGAGACCGCCGTTATCAATATTGACGACGACTACGGTATGCGTTTATACAAAGAACTTGGAAGCCACCCCAATGTCAAGAGAATTTCCTATTCCACCAAGGGTCAGAAAGCCGACCTTACGGCAGATTCCATAAAATTCGTGGACGGCGCAACAAAATTCTGGGTAAAGGGCGAAAGCTCGGGAAAGAGATACCCTTTCAGCCTTAACATGATAGGCGCGTATAATGTTTCAAACGCGCTGGGCGCAATTGCTTCCTGTCTCGTTCTCAGTCTGGGAATGAACGCCATAATGTCTGCAATTACGTCTTTCAAAGGCGTTAAAGGGCGCTGCGAAATTATCCCCACGGGCAAGGATTTCATGGTGATATGCGACTATGCCCATTCCCCCGACGCTCTGGAAAACGTTCTGCCCAACATCAAGGAAAACTGCAAAGGGCGGCTTATAACCTTATTCGGCTGCGGCGGCGACAGGGACAAGACAAAACGTCCCCTTATGGCACAGGCGGCGGAAAAATATTCCGACCTGCTTATAATAACTTCCGACAATCCCAGAAACGAGGATCCCAACGACATTATTGACGATATAATCTCGGGGCTGACCTTTACAAAACCCTATATCCGCATTACCGACCGTAAAGCCGCTATCCGCCGCGCCATAACCCTTGCGGAAAAAGGCGATATAATCGTTCTTGCGGGCAAAGGACACGAAGATTACCAGATACTCAGCGGCGGCGTGCACATTCATTTTGACGAACGTGAGATCGTTGCGGACGTTCTCCACAGCTACAAGAAAAAGCGCTACAACCCCAATATTCAGGAACTTATCTCACTTACGGAGATCATGGACGCCACAGGCGGAAAGCCCATGAACCTGCGGGAATTTGACCGCAAAATTCCCATGACAAGCATTTTCTCCGACACGCGGAACATTATAAACGGCGGAGTTTTTATTGCCATAAAGGGCGAACGCTTTGACGGACACGACTTTGCCGCGGACGCCGTACAGCGGGGCGCAATTGCCGCAATTACCGAACGTTCCATTCCCGAAGTGCCCAGCATAATAGTTAAAAGCACCCGCAAGGCGCTTCTTGACCTTGCAAGATATTTCCGCATGAAATTCAATCCCATTGTAGTGGGAATTACGGGCAGTGTCGGAAAGACCACCACCAAGGAAATGACTGCTCTTGCCCTTTCCTGCAAATACAGCGTTTTCAAAACGGAAAACAATCACAACAACGAAATAGGTCTGCCTTTTACGCTTTTCAAACTGAATTCAAGCTGCGACGCGGCGGTAATTGAAATGGGAATGTCCGATTTCGGAGAGATAGAAAGGCTTTCACGGGCAACTCACCCCACCGCTTGCATTGTAACGAATATCGGCTACGCGCACATAGAAAAATTAGGCACGCAGGAGGGAATTTTACAGGCAAAGCTTGAAATTCTCAAGGGCGCAGAAAGAACCGCTCCACTTATCATAAACATTGACGACCCGCACCTTGCGCCCCTGAAAGAACATTACGAAGATTCCCGACCCGTGGTGACATACGCCATCGACAACAAGAACGCGGACTTCCGCGCGGTGGATATGGCATTATACAAGGACAGGTCGTTCTTCCGCCTGAAACACAAGGGCGAAATTATCTGCGACGTTACGCTTTTCAGTCTGGGACGGCACAATATCTACAACGCCCTTGCGGCAATAAGCACGGCGGTAACATTCGGCTGCGACCCTGTTGCGGCTGCGGAAATGCTTATGGGATTCCAGCCCGACTCGCTGCGGCAGCACATTCAGAGGCGGGGCGAACAGGTAGTTATCGCGGACTGTTACAATGCTTCCCCGTCGTCGGTAAAAGCGGCGATAGAAGTTCTCTGCGAAATGCAGCCCGCAAAAGGCGGCAGACGCGTTGCCGTTCTGGGCGATATGCTGGAACTGGGCGACAAAGCCCCCGAACTTCACGAGCAGATAGGAGAATTCCTTGTACAGAAAGGCGTTGACATACTCGTCTGCTACGGCAAGAACGCAAAATACATCGCAAAGCGGGCGGACGAACTGGGTATGCACGCGGGCTGTTCGGAAGATAAGCGAATGGTGCTGAACTTCCTTAAATACAAACTCAGACCCAACGACATAGTTCTTTTCAAAGCCAGCAGAGGTATGCACATGGAAGAACTTATGGAGGAATTCTACAAAGATTGCTGACATTCGCGAAAAGGAGATAGCATATGCCTTTCTGGATAAATACCATAGTCGCATTGGCGGCTTTCGGAATATCGGCGGCAACGGGAATTTTTCTCATTCCGCTGCTTAAAAAGATACATTTTGGTCAGACTATTTACGAAAAAGGTCCTGCGTGGCACAAAAGCAAGCAAGGCACTCCCATAATGGGCGGGTTCATGTTCATTATCGGTTCGGCTTGCGCTACGGCGATAGGTTACGCATTATACCGTTTCAGAAGTGCAGAC
This sequence comes from uncultured Clostridia bacterium, assembly GCA_947629785.1. GTDB lineage: Bacteria > Bacillota > Clostridia > Oscillospirales > Ruminococcaceae > RGIG8773. The sequence goes on from CANRFB010000010.1 coordinate 47,233, forward strand.
GCGGCGGCAATTCCCGACAATACGGGGCTTTACAGGCTGTTAGCGGGTTTCGGGTTCGCGATACTCAACGCAGGGATAGGCTTCATAGACGACTACATCAAAGCCGTCAAGAAGCAGAACCTCGGTCTGCGCCCGAAACAGAAAATGATAATGCAGTTCATTTTCAGCGCTGCGTTCCTTTATGTGCTGTACCTGCTGGGAGACCGTTCAACGGCGATAGAATTCCCGTTTTTCGGGGAAATTGACTTTAAAATATTCTACTATCCCATAATGTTATTGTATCTTATTTTCCTGACAAATGCGGTAAATCTCACCGACGGCATAGACGGGCTTTGCGGCTCGGTAACGGTAATTTCGGGGCTGTCATTTGTAATGCTCTGCGCGGCTATGGGCGAATGGGAATATTCCATATTCTCCATGGCGCTGGCGGGGGGCTGTCTGGGATTCCTGATATGGAATCTCCACCCCGCGAAAGTTTTCATGGGCGACACGGGGTCGATGTTCCTCGGCGGTTCAATATGCGCCATAGGCTTTGCGCTGCACAAACATCTTCTGCTTGCGCTTATTGCAATAGTTTACATTCTTGACGCGCTGTCGGTAGTTATCCAAGTAACGTATTTCAAGATAACAAAGGGCAAGCGGCTTTTCAAAATGTCGCCCATACACCACCATTTTGAACTTTGCGGATTTTCCGAATACAAAATAGTGATATGCTTTTCCACAGTCGCACTTATTGCGGGCGTGGCGGCAAACCTGATATATAATATTTTTTAAGAAATAAAGTGTAGAATTCAAAAGAAAGGAAGCGTACTATGCAGAACACGGCAAGGGCTGTTCCCGACGACAGACGGCGGAAGAACATAACTTCAAACGCGCCGTCAAAGGGTTACAAGGAAAAATACGCCACGGGACCCATGGATTTCCCGTTTTTCCTGATAATCATGGTACTTCTTGTAATGGGAATAATCATGATGTTCTCGGCGGGTTACGCATGGGCTATTACCAAAAGCAACGACGGCATGAACTATGTCAGCCATCAGCTTGTAATGGCGATAATAGGACTGGTGGGAATGTTCTTTGCGTCCTTTTTCGATTATCACTGGTTAAGAAAGCCCATAATTGCTTACGGATTTTTCGGGATATGCACGGTACTGCTCATACTATGCCGCGTGGGACCGTTCCAGTACACAAGAGGCGAAGCCCACAGATGGCTCAAAATCGGACCTATGCCCGCGTTCCAGCCGTCGGAACTTATGAAGCTTGCGATAATCCTGCTATTTTCCTATCTTATTTCGGTAAATTACACCAAGATGAAACAGTTCAAATACGGAGTTGTGCCGTTCATGATGTTCCTCGGGATAGTTGCGGGACTGATGATGATGCAGCCTCACCTTTCGGGAACCATTATCATATGCGCCATAGGCGTTATAATGATGTACGTGGGCGGAACCAGATTCACGCATCTGCTGACCATAGTTCTTATCGGAGCGGCGGCGCTTGCGGGAGCCGTTTTCATTCTGATGGAAGTAAAAGGTCTGGGATATTTTGAAACACGTTTCCTGTCGTGGACAGACCCGTTCAACGAGGAAGCCGCGCAGGACGATGTATGGCAGACAAGGAACAGTCTAATTGCAATAGGCTCGGGGGGACTTTTCGGACTTGGTCTGGGAAATTCCCGACAGAAGTTCATGTATCTTCCCGAAGCGCAGAACGACTTTGTTTTTGCGGTAGTCTGCGAAGAACTGGGATTTATCGGCGCGTGTCTGGTGATAATATTTTTCCTTATATTCACCATACGCGGATTCTATATTGCTTCAAAAGCGCCCGACAAGTTCGGAATGATGCTTGCGGTGGGACTTACCGTTCAGATAAGTTTGCAGGCGCTTCTGAATATTGCCGTTGTAACGAACACTATCCCAAATACGGGAGTTTCCCTGCCGTTTTTCAGCTACGGCGGAACGGCGCTTATCATGCAGCTTGTGCAGATGGGCATTATACTGAATATTTCCCGACAGTCCATAATTGAAACTTAAGGCAATCCCGCGCAAAGACCGCCTTACGGCTTTGCCGCACAGCTGCTTGCATATTTTCCGTCATATTGCCCGAAAATTCCTTGAAATACGCGAGTATTCCTGCGGAATTTTCAGTCAATCTGACAAAAAATCTGACGGCGCATCTGCACGACAATCTTTGTGCGGTATTGCCTTGGCGAAAAAAATTCTGAAAGGAAGATAACTATGAAAGTCCTGCTTGCGGGCGGCGGAACGGGCGGACACATCAACCCCGCTCTTGCTATTGCTTCAATAATAAAACAGCACAATCCCGACGCGGAGTTTCTCTTTGCAGGAACGCCCAACGGCATGGAGGCGAAGCTTATTCCCGAAGCGGGATATGATTTCGCGCCCATAAAAATAAGCGGCTTTCAGCGGAAAATTACCGCCAAGAATATCGCCCGGAACGCCCGAGCGGCGGCGTATCTTTCCGTATCGGGAATACGTTCCCACAAGATAATAGAAGATTTCAAGCCCGATATTGTAATCGGCACGGGGGGATATGTAAGCTACCCCATACTTTCAAAAGCCGTACAGATGAAAATTCCCACGGTCATTCACGAGCAGAATGCTTTCCCGGGGATAACCAACCGTTTGCTTTCCAAAAAAGTTGACACGGTAATGCTCACCGTTGAGGAAGCCGTTCAGCATCTTGACCCTGCGGCAAAATATGTTATCACGGGACTTCCCGTGCGGAAAGGCTTTGCCGCGGAAAGACTTTCCCGCGCCGAAGCCAAGAAAAAGCTCGGTCTTGACGACAAGCTGTGTATTTTCAGTTTCGGCGGAAGCCTCGGAGCGGGCGCGATAAACAAATGCGCAGCCGCTCTCATGGAATGGGAAAAGGAGAACGATTTCCCCGTGAATCATATCCATGGTTTCGGGAAAATGGGGCATGAAACGTTCCTGCCCCGTCTTGCGGAACTGGGAATCGACCCCGATACCAACCCGAACCTTATCGTAAAAGAATACATAAACAACATGGACGTTTGCACGGCTGCCGCCGACCTGATAATAAGCCGCAGCGGCGCATCCACCATTTCGGAACTGCAAGCCATGGGGCGGGCTTCGGTGCTTATCCCCTCGCCCAACGTTACCGCAAATCATCAGTTCCACAATGCCATGGTTCTGGGACGAGCGGGGGCGGCGGTAGTAATTGAGGAAAAAGACCTTACCGACGAGCTGCTTATAGAAAAGGTGAAAGAGCTTATCCACGACCCTGCGCGGCTGGACGTTCTTGCAAAACGAGCCGCGGAAACATACGTCAAAGACACACCTGATCGGATCTATTCCGTTATAAAAAAATTAGTACCGTCTGCAAATTCGTAATTCGTAATGCGTAATGCGTAATTCAAATTGCGGAAATTACGAATTACGAATTACGCATTACGCATTTTCACAAAAAAGTTCCCTTACGCATAACATAAGATAAAAACGTAAGGGAGCTGCCTGTATGCAGAAGCTGATAGTAAACGGCGGGAAAAAATTAAGCGGGGAAATTCATATCCAAGGCGCGAAAAACGCCGCGCTGCCCATAATGGCGGCGTCCGTGCTTTGCGGCGGGGAAGTTATTCTGCGGAACTGCCCGCGAATTTCGGACGTTTACTCGGCCATGCGGATACTTACATACCTCGGCTGCAAAGCAGGCTTTGAAGACAAGAACGTCGCCGTTATCAATTCGGAAAATATCTCCGCGGAGGGAATTTCCGATGAGCTTATGCGGGAAATGCGTTCCTCGCTGTTCTTTCTGGGAGCCGTTCTCGGACGGACGGGACATTGCAGGATAACCCTTCCCGGCGGCTGTGACCTCGGTCCGAGACCAATAGATATGCACCTTTCCGCGCTCCGGAAAATGGGAGTCACTATCCGCGAGGAGTTCGGAACTCTTGACTGCACCGCCGAAAACGGACTTCACGGCGCGAAAATAGACCTGTCGTTCCCGTCAGTGGGAACTACTGAAAATATTATCCTTGCGGCTGTCACCGCAGAGGGTTCTACAATTATAAGAAACGCCGCCCGCGAGCCTGAAATTACCGACTTGGCGGAATTCCTCAACGCCTGCGGCGCAAAAATAAGCGGCGCGGACTGCGGGGAAATCATTATCCGCGGCGTGGAAAAACTTCACGGCTGCCAATACACCGTTATGCCCGACAGGATAGTCTGCGCGACCTATCTTGCCTGTACCGCCGCCGCGGGGGGAGACATTGTGGTTTCCGGCTGCCGTCCCTCGGATATCGAAATAATACTTGCGGTTTTCGAGCAGATGGGCTGTATAGTTCACACGGGGCATGACAAGATATATTTCAGCGCGAACCGTCCGCTGAAAGCTGTTGCCCCTATCCGGACCATGGTTTACCCGGGATTTCCCACGGACGCGCAGGCGGTGGTCATGGCGCCTTTATGCAGGGCAAAGGGCACGTCGGTTTTCGTGGAAAATATCTTTGAGAACCGTTTCAAGCACGTCGGCGAACTTTGCAGAATGGGCGCAGACATTCTCGTGGAGGGGAAAGTCGCGGTCATTGAGGGCGTTAACCGTCTTTACGGCGCAAAAACCTGCGCCGCCGACCTACGGGGCGGAGCGGGGCTTGTAGCTGCGGCGCTTTCGGCGGAGGGCGTAAGCGAAATTTCGGACATTCATTATATAGACAGAGGTTACGAGGAGATAGAAAAGGCGCTTTCATCACTGGGAGCGGATATTATAAGGATTTAGGAGAAAGGCTGTATGCAGGACGTTGTAAAAAGCGAAAACAACGGCGGAAACAAACGCGTCCGACGGCGGAATATGTCGTTATATTACGGACTGGTGCTGTTCATAGTTCTGATAATGTTTGCGGTGCTTTCGGTGACGGTGTTTTTCAACGTTGAGAACATCATTGTAAACGGTTCGTCCATATACACCGCCGAGGAAATAGTAGCCGCAAGCGGTATTCAGGGCGGGGACAACATGATCCGCCGCAGCATGGGCAGCGTGGAAAAGCAGATAACCGACAGTCTGGTTTACATTGAAGAAGCAAAAATAACCCGTCGTTTGCCCTCGTCTCTTGAAATAGAGGTCACTCCCAGCAAGGAGACCGCCTGCATGGACAACAACGGCGACGGCTGCTGGATAGTGAGCCAATCGGGAAAAATACTTACGTTTTCCGAAACCGCGGACGACAGTCTGCCGTTCTATCTCGGCGCGGAACCCGCCGAGGGTATGATGGAGGGCGTTCGGTTCGCCTCTGCGGACGAGGACAAAACCGAAGTCATTTACGAACTTATGAACCATTCCTCGTCCGAATTCGGTTCAAAAGTGACCGAGTATGACGTTACCGACAGGCTGAACATTACCTGCATTTACGAAAACCGCATTAACGTTATCATCGGCGTAATTGCCAACCTTGACTACAAATACAGGTTGGCGGAGGAGATCATTTCCACAAAAATTGCTCCCGACGCGGAGGGGCGGCTGCGGCTTTTAGACAGGAGCGGGCAGTTCCTGAGCAATGCCGACCTTGAACAGATAGAGGAAACATACGAATTCAACATACAGACATCTGTTTCAACGGAAACGGAAAACCCCGATCCGAACGCGGAAACAAGCGTTTCCGCGTCGGGATCCGAGGCTTCCGATACAACAAAATTGAATTTTGAGTAAAAATTTTCAGTAATTTTTTCAAAATCGTATATTTTTTCTTAAAACTACTTGAAAAATTATTTGAAGTATGGTACAATTATGTTGTATATGTTGAAACGATAAAAGTATGTAAAAATATATTAGGAGGACGTTCTAAATGAGTTTTGCTGTTGATAATGAGGAAATATATTCCGACATTAACATAAAAGTGATCGGTGTCGGCGGCGGCGGCGGAAACGCGCTGAACTGCATGGCAACCGAGGGAATTTTCGATGTTGAGTTTGTTGCTGTAAACACCGACGCGGCTGCCCTGCGGGCTTCAAAGGCTTCCACCAAAGTGCAGATAGGCGAGAAACTCACAAGAGGCCGCGGCGCGGGAAACAAGCCCGAAATAGGCGAACGTTCCGCACAGGAGAACCGTGACGAAATCGCGGCTGCTCTGAAAGGCGCGACCATGGTATTCATAGCCGCGGGAATGGGCGGCGGAACAGGCACGGGCGCGGCTCCGGTCGTTGCGGAGATAGCAAAGGAAATGGATATTCTTACCGTTGCCGTTGTTACGAAGCCGTTCAATTTTGAGCAGAAAGCAAAAATGGCGCAGGCGGAGCGCGGAATTGCCGAACTTATGAAGCACGTTGACTCGCTGGTAGTTATTCCGAACGAGCGGCTGATTTCTTCCAGCGACAAGCAGCTTACCATGAAAGAGAGCTTTGCGCTGGCGGATAACATTCTCAAAACGGGTGTAAAGTCCATCGCTGAGCTTATTACGGTAGACGGATTCATCAATCTGGATTTTGCGGACGTGGAGACCACCATGAAGAACGCGGGTTACGCGCACATGGCTATCGGACACGGTTCTGGCAAGGACAAAGCCGCAGAAGCCGCCAATGCCGTTATTACCAGTCCGCTGCTTGAAACTTCCATCAGCGGTGCTACACGTCTGCTTGTTAACATTGTCATGTCGGAGGATGCGCTTTCCACGGATATTGACACGGCAACAAAACTTATTACCGAGGCTGCCGATCCCGAAGTTGAGCTTATATTCGGTGCAAGCTTTGACCCCGATATGCAGGACGAGATAAATCTTACCGTTATTGCTTCCGGATTCAAGAATCTTGGTGCGGGAATGGTAACAAATGTTGATGCGGAAACTTCTGCGGCTGCGCCCGCAGATGACGCGGAAGACGCGGGACATTCCGCAATAGACGACTATGCGTCATTGCTGGGAATTTTCACTGACAGGTCATAACATATCCGGTACATAGGACATTATGGTTCGGCGCGGATATATCCGCGCCGATATATATTTTTTGAAAAAACCCTTTACAAAATCATTTTTTTGTGGTATACTTGAAATGTTCCGTAAAATCGAGGTGTGGCTCAGTTTGGTAGAGCGCTGCGTTCGGGACGCAGAGGCCGTGGGTTCGAGTCCCGTCACCTCGACCATCTTTGTATAGGAAAAAAGATATTTCGCTCTCAAATGGCTTAGATAGGCGGTTTGAGGGCAATTCTTTTGTCA
>CANRFB010000011.1 GCA_947629785.1 uncultured Clostridia bacterium
AAGTGGTATTTTAGACAAAATATGATTTATTATGTTGTATAATATGCTTGAAATCCTTAAGTTGATGACATTGCCCTATGGGACGGGTCTACACCTACGTTTATGACGACAACGGCAACCGTATCAAAACTGTTTATCCCGACGGTTCAAGCGTTTCATCTGATTACGACACGAGGGGCAGGGTTACTTCGCAGACCGATCAGCACGGCTATACCACGCGCTATTCCTACGACGGCGGCGACAGGCTTACCGGCGTTACAAACGCGCAGGGAGTTACCACAAGCTACGCTTACGACGAGGCTGGAAACATGACTTCCGTTACGGACGGAAACGGCAATGTTACACGTTATTCCTACGACGATTTCGGACGTGTTATCAGTACAACAAACGCTCTTGGCAATTCTGCTTACACCACATATGATGAAAGCGGAAGCGTTCTGACTTCCACCGATTATGCGGGAAATGTCACGACCTACACTTATGATAATTTTGACGGAGTTTCAAGCAAGACAAACAATGACGGCACGGTAAGCTATACCTACACGACGGACGGCAAGCTTTCCTCCGTTACCGATAATTCGGGCGTTACTATGTTTACTTATGACAACATGGACGGTCTGACCCGTGTGGATTATCCCGATGGCAGCTATGTTGCTTACGATTATGACGATGCTTGCAGGCTGACAAAGGTTTCAACGCCTTTCGGCGATACTGCTTATGAGTACGATATGCTTGACCGCCTGACGAGAGTTGTTGACAGAAATGGTTACGCAACAATTTACGAGTACGACGCTAACGGAAATAGAACTGCGGTTCGGTACGCAAACGGCTACACCACCACTTATGACTATGACCTTTTGAACCGTTTAATTCGACAGGAAACTCTTGACATTGACGGCAATCCTGTGGTACAATATGTGTATACTCTTGGCGCGGCTGGTGAGAGACTTAGCGTTGCAGAGCTTGACCGCACAGTCGAGTATACTTATGACAATTTGTACCGACTGACTGGTGAGACAATTACAGAGGGCGAAAAGGTTACTGCTTACACTTATGCTTATGATAATGTAGGCAACCGTATCTTGAAAACTGAAAAAGGCAAGGAAACCGAGTATTCTTACAATGAGCTTAATCAGCTGGTATCCGACAGCGACGCGACTTATGAGTATGACCTTAACGGCAATCTTGTTCGTGTTATCGGCGGCGCGCAGTCGGCTCTTTATGAGTACAATTCCGAAAACAAGCTTGTTAAGGCTACTGTTCAGAATGGCTCGCTTGTTATTGAGGAAATCTACACTTACGATTACGCAGGCAACAGGACTTCCAAGTCCACACGCACAAGTGACGGCAATACCGAATTTGTTAAGTATCTGAATGATAATTCTTCGCTGACAAATGTACTTGCAGAGCTTGATTCCAAGGGTAATGTTCTTGTTTACTACACAATTGGTGCTGACCTTATTTCACAGGAACGTGACGGCAGGACTTACACTTATTTGTATGACGGGCATGGTTCGGTTGTCGGTCTTATGAATGAGGACGGTTCTGTAACCGATACTTACACTTATGACGCTTTCGGTAATCTGCTTAAATCTACGGGTAGAACTGCAAACAATTACCGCTACTGTGGGGAGCAGTTTGATTCCACTACCGGGCTGTATTATCTCCGTGCGAGGTATATGGACACCTCTACAGGTAGGTTTATCACTCAGGATTCTTATGCGGGTAATGTTTATGACCCGGTGAGCTTGCATAAGTATCTTTATGCTAATTCTAATCCTGTAACATATTCCGATCCCAGTGGGTATTGTGTTGCAGCTATAGCTTATGCAGCAATTGATATTGGAGTTGCTGTTCCATATATGGCATTAGCATTATCAATTATGGCTCTCCTTGTAGCTACTTTAGCTATTTATTCCAATAGAGATGCTATAACATCTTTTGTTCAATCATGTGCAGATGCCATTGCATCTGGTGCGTTGGATTCAGCTACAACAGTATCCATGTCAAAAGAAGAAACTATTGAGAAATCAAAAACAAAAAGGAAAACACGTGGATATATCCTTTATGATCCTTTAGATTTTGCTGGCAGAGCTACACGCGCATTTGGGTTAATAACATCAGATATGTTATCTAATAATATAATAACAGGAGATACAATTGGTACAAAAGCTAATAGTAATTTAAATCCTGTTGGCATAAATACAGATTCTTCACTAGAACGTGGTCATCTAATTGCAAGGCAATTAGGTGGAAGTGGTGATACATTGCGTAATTTAACACCAATTTATCGTAGGATTAATAATGGTAAAATGAGAACATATGAAAATAGAATAGCCTTAGCTGTTTTAGAAAGTGACATATTGTATAACTCAGGTCTTTATTTACAAGTTAAACCATTTTATGTTGGAGATAATGGTGTGCCATTGTTTATTAACATAACAGCGTTCAGTTTAAGTGGAAATTTCAATTTAAATGTATCGTTATTAAATACAAAATAATAAAGGTATTTATGAAAACAGGAAATATTATTTATTATTGTATGCATATTTACGTTAATTACTAGTTCATGCAAAATAGATATAGTAAACGACATAAATTTTAAGACATTATATTTAAAGGCTGGCATCGCTTGCACCTGAACACAGGCGATCTTGCTTATCAAAGTCGCAATATTTATGACGTTTACTATAACAATGAAATGGAGAGTGATGATATGATTAATTCATTCAATAAAAAAATAAACTTTGTAGATATGCTTGTTCAGAAATATAATCCACCACATGCCCCTAAATGTGTAGTCGATAATGATGTAAGAGCAACTGTTGAAAATCGTTTGCGTGCAACATTGCCAGAGGATTATTATGATTACATTAATGCGTTTGGTTATGGAAGTTTCAGTAATTATGTAAAAGTATTCAATTTCTTCCGCACAGACGGAGTTGATGAGTATTTCTTGGAAATCGAAGATAATAAAGAAGTAATACATGATTTAAAAAAACTAAGAGCAATGTATGGTATGAATGATTCTGTAGTATATGTTGAAAACGGAGAAGTTGTATCTGTTGATAAAGGTAATACAAATAAAGGTTCTCTTTCAAATTATGATGAACTTAGTAACCTATCACTTGATATTTTTCCTGAAAAAACACAATTAAAAATAAAAAAATACGGTATAGGCTACCCATATGAATTTTATAATGATGGTGTTGGTCTTATATATTGGGGTCACACTGATGATGTTAATTTCTTTTGGAATTATTATGAGAATGGATATACTGTAATTGTATATCTGGAAGATAATGTTTTCTATGAATTTGATATGTCTTTTTCAGAATTCCTGTATAATTTCTTAAACGGGGAAATGGATGGTATTGCAAATCCAAATAATGTTTATACATACGAGGAGTATAACGAGTAACAATTTATTTCGTTAAATTTCTGATACATTATTTATCAATAAAATTTGTAAACCATATTGGAAAATTAACACCACCATAAATTGACTTGCCGCCACTAAAGTTAATTTTTAAGGGCGGTAATATGATTGACATTGACGGCAATCCTGTGGTACAATATGTGTATACTCTTGGCGCGGCAGGTGAGAGGCTTAGCGTTGCAGAGCTTGACTGCACAGTTGCTTATACCTACGATGAGCTTTACCGACTGACAAGCGAAACTATCACCGAGGGCGAAAAAGTCACAGAGTACACCTATGCCTACGACAGCGTTGGCAACCGTATCTTGAAAACCAAAAACGGCACGGAGACAGAGTACACTTACAATGAGCTTAATCAGCTTGTTGCAGATTCTGATAATACTTATGAGTACGACCTCAATGGAAATCTCGTTCGTGTTATCGGCGAGGCGCAGGCGGCGCTGTATACCTATGATAGTGAAAATCATCTTATTCGTGCAACTGTTCAGAGCGGAAACAATGTTTCTGTTGAGGAATATGAGTACGACTATGCAGGTAACAGAACGGCGAAAAAATCCGAGGGTGAATATACAAAGTATTTGCTTGACATTAATGGTTCGTTGACTTATGTGCTTGCGGAAATGGACTACAACGGCACAGAGAAGTGTTTCTATACATTAGGTGCAGATTTGATCTCTCAAGAACGCAACGGCAGAACTTACACTTATTTGTATGACGGTCACGGTTCTGTTGTTGGGCTTATGAGTGAGGACGGTTCTGTAACCGATACTTACACTTATGACGCGTTTGGTAATCTGCTGAAATCTACGGGTAGAACGGCTAACAATTATCGTTATTGCGGGGAACAGTTTGACAGCGCTACGGGGTTGTATTATCTTCGTGCAAGGTATATGGATACCTCTACAGGCAGATTCATTACTCAGGATTCTTATGCTGGCAGCGTTTATGACCCTGTTTCGCTCCATAAGTATCTTTATGCTAATTCTAATCCTGTCATGTATTCTGATCCGAGTGGGTACTTTGCCTTGGCGGATGTAAGTATTGCCGGTTGGATGAACAATCAGTTAGACAGTATTAATGCCAACGCATGTATGTGGGTGTTAAAATCATTAAATAACGCCTTTTCAGTAATTGACACATTATATCAAATGCAAAATGCTGAAGATTGGAATGGCTTTTTCTCGGCATTAGGAAAAGGCTTAATATCTGGTCTGATAAACGTCAAAGTGCTGAATAAAATATGTGATATAAAATTAATGGAAGGCGCTTTGAGGTATATTTTAAAGGCTGCTGCAGCATTAGGGTTAATATTCCAAGCAGAATCAATTGCCGAAGCTTTAGACGATGGCGATTTAGCACTGGCTGTTTTAAGGTCGGCACACCTTATGGTTATGGTTGGATTAACATTTCAGTCATGCTTTACAGGTGATACACTTGTTGCATTTGAAAACGAACAGAAACGTATAGACGAAATTAATGTCGGAGATAAGGTTTGGGCATACAATCCCGAAACCGGCGAAACCGAGCTTAAAGAGGTTCTGAACGTTTGGGTCAAGGAAACTGACAAATTACTGCACCTTGAAACTTCTGACGGAGAAATTATTGATACTACAACTAACCACCCATTCTATGTTGAGGACAAGGGTTGGGTAGCTGCAGGTGACCTTGAAATTGGTGATATGCTGTATACCGTTGATGGTGATACAGTTGAAGTTACAGATATTGAAGTTGAAAAACTTGATGAACCAATTTTCGTTTACAATCTTGATGTAGCTGACTTTGATACTTACTTTGTTGGTGAGTTTGGAATTTTAGTTCATAATTATAATAGCGAACCTTCTCCTGCGTTAGATGATAGCCCGTATAATCCTGATGAAGTAGCTAAAAGAGTAAAACCACCATATGAATCCAATCCTGCACACAATACATTTTCAAGTAATTACAATCCAGCTAAAACCCCTGAGCCGATTGATGCACAATCAGTATATGAAAATGCTTTACGTGGAAATGATCATACATGGTTTGGAGTCGGTGAAAAGGGTGTGTATCAATTTTTTAGTAATGGTGCCAATTATGGCGATGGAACAGTGCATTTTGCCGGAATTTTAAATTCTTCAGAAATTCAGGATATTCCAGTTTGGATAAGACGAGAATTAGGATTAAATTAATGAGGAGGCAAACGATTATTGATAATAGGAAATAAAGAAACATTTGCTACAGAATTTACATTGTGTGATAATTACACATCACTGCTTGAAGGAACATTTTCATATTGGATTAATTCAAAAAAAGTTGGAAATGATAGCGAGTTAGTTTACTTAAATGATGTTTTAATGTGTATGATATGGATAATTCATGATATCGGCAATAGGATATATTCTGAAAAGATAACTAATGACTGGAATGAAATATTTCATGAAATTAATAAAAACATTTATGAATCTGACACATTTTATTCTTGTCCAGCAAGATATGATATTTCTATTAATATTCCAACTGGTATAGGACATTATAAAGTTTTTTATATTGAAGATTCTCAATATGGATACTTGATGTTTAAAAGGAAATCAGATAATATCGTGAATGAATTTACTATTAAAAAGGGAGTGGTAGATTTAGTATTATCTCAGACACATTCGGAATTAAATAAGCTATATGAATCTATACATTAAATTAGTAGGTTTTATAAGTAGTTTTGAAAAAAATCCTATAGCGAAATATACTGAAAAAATATTAGCAATATCTTTGTACACTTTGCATAATGTGTTTATGCTCTGCTTTAGTGGAATCAGGCGAGCGGCTTTCAGTTGCTGAACTGGATCGGACTGTTGAGTATACTTATGATAATCTTTACCGCCTGACGGGTGAGACTATTACCGAGGGTGAAAAGGTTACTGCTTACACTTATGCTTATGATAATGTAGGCAACCGTATCTTGAAAACTGAAAAAGGCAAGGAAACTGTCTATGCCTACAACGAGCTTAATCAGCTTGCTGCAGATTCTGATAATACTTATGAGTATGACCTTAACGGCAATCTCGTTCGTGTTATCGGCGGTGCGCAGTCGGCTCTTTATGAGTACAACTCCGATAACAAGCTTGTTAAGGCTACTGTTCAAAATGGTTCGCTTGTTATCGAGGAAAGCTACACTTACGATTATGCAGGCAACAGGACTTCCAAGTCCACAAGCACGAGCGACGGCAAAATCGAATTTGTTAAGTACCTCAATGATAATTCCTCGCTGACAAATGTACTTGCGGAAATTGATTCAGAGGGTAATGTTCAGGCTTACTACACCATTGGCGCTGACTTGATTTCGCAGGAACGTGATGGTAAGGTTTACGTTTACCTCTATGACGGTCACGGTTCTATTACAGCACTGTCCGATGAGAGCGGAAAGATTACCGATACCTACAGCTATGACGCTTTTGGTAATCTGCTGAAATCTACGGGTAGAACGTCTAACAATTATCGTTACTGTGGTGAACAGTTTGATTCCACTACCGGGCTGTATTATCTGCGGGCGAGGTATATGGATACTTCTACTGGCAGGTTTATTTCGATGGATTCTTATCAAGGTAATACCTTTGAACCTGATACTTTGCATAAATATCTTTATGCAAACAGTAATCCTATTACTTATTCTGATCCAAGTGGGTATTTTTATGATTTAAATTCATTAAATGCAGGTACTGCTGGTGGAGCAGTTATAAACAATATTAATACACCTAATTATATTAATCTTTTTCGCACTTTAGTTGCCGCTATTAAAGGTGCAGTTGCAACATATGGTATTGAAAATATTATAGCATTAGCCATGATACCTTTTGCGGTATTTCTTGGTGGAAAATTGGCTATAACATACAGTAATTCTATCCTTTCATCAACTTTAAGTGAGATTTTTACCTACCCACAGCAAAAAGGAACCTTTTTAGCAATTATGTTGATGACTTCAGGAATTTCAAGTTATGTCCTAAATGCGGCAGGAGAAAATACAAAATCTAATGATGATTATCCGTATCCTTACGCAATACACCATATTGTGCCTAAAGGACTGACTCAGGCAATTCCATCTGTAATGGTATTAAAAGCGGTTGGTATTAGTGTATATGAGAAAAATTATAAAAACGCATATTACAATCCAGCTATTTCTACGTTGAACCTTGTAAAAATAAAAACTAAAACACATGTTGCTATTCATAGTAATAATTATTTATATTGTGAATGGGTAAACGGAACGATAGTTCCATCTTATTTAGCAACTTATAAGCTTGGAACCCCAATATGTCAGACAGTAGTTGCAAGTGTATTAACGGCAATGGGATTAGAAATTCAGGCTATTGATTCATTAATATTATAAGTTTTGGCATTGCGGGTTATTTAACCCGCAATGCCTATAAGATAGGAGAAACTATGGAAATCTGTAATTTAAATAATTTAAATAAGGTTTTGATGGAAGTTTTTAGCACATATGATAGATACAAAGATGATTATTTTATATTAAAAACACAATGTGAAATCACGTCAGCAGATAGAATAATCTGGTGTAGTGGTTGGACTGAACCATATCATCCTGATTATATAACGGAAATAAATGACAATACAGTAAATGAAAGAAAGATATTAAAAAAAATACCGGCTAAAAAACAGTATGTTTCTGAACATTATTTTATCAGCAATAACTTGATAAGATCCTTGCAGTGGGGAGAAATTGACAATTTAGTGAGCGAAAAGTTTTTTGTTTATAGCGATGATAAATGTGTTGCAGCAGAATATGCAGTATTTAATATGGATAATATATATTTGAGGAATGTATGTATTATCAAGTATGATAAATTTGGGAACGTAATTGAATATAGTGAAGGAAAAAGAACTGATGAATTGACATTGAGTAACGGGAGAATATATACATATGATGGCGAACGCTATACGCTTGGAGCAAAATTATCCAAAAATCCTTTTTGGAATATAAAAAGCAGAATGTATACATATGTTGATGGATATATTGTAAAAGCTGCAACCATAGATAATTTTGCAAGTGACAAAGATATAATTTTGTTTGATAACCCTTTGTATAAAAACGTAAGTGCTGTTTTAGATACAAATCTTCCAAAAATGAATCCATGCAATTATGCTGATTTTGACTTTATTTATGGCGAAAGTGGATATTGTAAAAGATATGTAAGGACTAATTACTCATATGGTAAAAAACATATTAATGAATTTAATATGAAAAAAGGTCTTATGAAAAAATATGATGACTATGGAATAAATTGCTTTAAAAAAATATGAGTTTAAATGAAAAGTTTTGTCAAATGTTGATTTAATACTAATCAACTTAAACATACAGGATTACGGGCGATTTTGAAGTTGTTAAGTATCTCAATGACAATTCGAGCCTTACAAATGTTCTTGCGGAGCTTGATTCCGAGGGGAATGTTCTTGTTTACTACACAATTGGTGCTGATCTTATTTCACAGGAGCGTAACGGTAGGACTTACACTTATTTGTATGACGGGCATGGTTCTGTTACAGCACTGTCCGATGAGAGCGGCAAGGTTACCGATACCTACAGCTATGACGCTTTCGGTAATCTGCTGAAATCTACGGGTAGAACTGAGAATAATTACCGTTATTGCGGCGAGCAGTTTGACAGTACTACGGGTCTGTATTATCTGCGGGCGAGGTATATGGATACTTCCACAGGCAGATTTATTTCGCAGGATTCTTATGCGGGTTCTGCGTATGACCCTGATACTTTGCACAAGTATCTTTATGCAAACGCTAACCCTGTTTCAAACAGTGACCCAAGCGGCTATTTTACACTTGCGGATATGAATGCAAGCATGGGTATTCAGGGAATACTCGGCAACATTGCTACTCCCAACGGTAAGGCTTTGTTTGATGCTGTTATGGGCGTGTTCGGCTTTGCACAGGACATTATCTCAACCATAAAAGACGGTAAGGAGCAGGGCTTAAGTAAGGAAGAAATCGTTGCTAATGTAGCAGCAGGACTGGTAACAAGTTTGGTTTCAAACTTCTCTTGTATGCTGACAAGTCTCAGACCTATCGGGTATGTCATAATGGGCGTTGCGGCGCTTGTAGTCGGTATAGTTGCTATGGCAAACTTTGCGGACGGCAATACGGGAATGGGAATAGCGCAGGTAATTAACCTTGTTACTATTGTATTCTCGATGTTCAATCCGACCTGCTTTACGGGAGATACGGAAGTTTATACCAATAATGGCTTGGTTTGCATTGAAGATGTTCAGGTAGGCGATGAAGTTTGGGCATATAATCCCGAAACTGGTGAAACCGAGCTTAAAGAGGTTCTTAATGTTTGGGTAAAAGAAACCGACGGAATCCTACACGTTTCGACTTTTGACGGCGAAATTATCGACACCATTTATTGAACGACATATCATTAAAACAATTAAAGATTAGCACAGTAAATTATACCGAATTATCGGTATAAAATAAATTGTTAGGAGATGTTTTTATGGAAAAATCAACAATGACAAAACTTCAGCCGCCGTGGTATACATACCACAAAAAGGTGCAGGCGCTTTTCAAAGAGGATGATAAAGTCAATGTGAGAGAATTGGCTGACAGCGGCGACGGAAACTATTCGTTTATAATACTTGTTTCTGACAAAGCAAAGGCAGAGGCAATTAAGGCAATTATTAATGACAAGATTGAAATGGGCAATGTTACTATTACGGCAACTGTTTTAGGCCCTGATGAAAACGGTGTTAATGACATTGAAGCGGATATTTCCACGTATGAAACTGCTTTCAGCGGCAATTCAATTTTTTCCAAAGTTGTTTCAGCTTCAATAATGGGAATGAATTTTAATTATTGTATATTCTCATGTGAAATTGTTCAGTTCTGGAATGATGATATGTCGGACTACTACGGAAATTTCAACGGTCTTGCAGAGGACATTGCAAGAGATGTTCTCAAAGAAACGGGCGTAATGTTCTGTACCGAAAAGTTTTAATGCTGAATAGTTAAACGGCTGTCAAAATTGGCAGCCGTGTGGGTTATATTTTATTGATATTCTTAATTGTCTGCTTTTTCTGCTCTTTAATAAGCTTAGAAACATAATCCCCCTTAGAAATATCATAATAGTTTTTTGCAATATCCATATAAATATCATACATCTGTTTGCAGTCCTCGAATGTTTTTTGAGGACTGCAATTTTTTTATCCGTTTCCTTTTGAACAGCTTTCAGACGTTCAAAATCGGAACGATCAGAAATACTGTTGTTCTGTAACGTCTGCCTGCAAATTTTAAGACTAAGTTGTTCGGTATCCGAAAGCTCGGACTTGTCCGCAAGGCTGAAATAAGTTTCTGCCTGCTCCATAAGACCCTCCAGCTTTTCCTGTTTAACAATAAGTGCGTTTAATTCTCTACGGGCGTTTTCACATTCGGATTTTAACCGCTGGATTTTGCCCTCCAATTCCCCGATAGAATGAATATTATCCCGATTTATTATAGATAGCTGTGCGGAAATTTTGTAAACATCAAGGTCGTTTTCGGGAGAGTATGGCTCGGAATGATAACGCTTGCGCTGGATTTTCCTACCCGTTCTTGCAAGCTCGGTAACGTCGTTAAGCGTTCGGACATAATCATCACGAATCGGAGCAGGCTCTCCCGACAATGTAATACTTGTTCCCACATCACGCCAACGAATACGGGAAATAAGGCTTTCCTCGGTATAGTCCTCGCCTAAAGTTTTTGTGCGGACAAAGCGTTCCTGTTTCGGAGCTTTTACGGAAATGTACTTTCCTTTTTTAATAGTATATCCTGACGCTTCAAGTTCGGACAAAAGCTCGTCCAAGTTTTTAACCGTACCGATAAGACGGTCGATTTCCAAACGGATTTTTTCTTTCCAAGAAGTACCCTGCTTCTTATTCTCCCATTCATTATACGCAAGATTTTTGCCATATCCCTTTTTCGTGACTATCGACTGAATACCAAAGGCAAGGCATACCCTGTCGGAATATTCGCGGATACATTTCAAAGTTTTTTGATTGTCATTAAATTTTTGTCCCGTCAATGAGTATGTGTTTATTATAATATGGTTATGGATGTGCTGACGGTCTGTATGCGTTGCAATAACCACCTGACAATCATCGCCGAAAGTCTTTCTTGCAAAAGCCTTTGCAATTCGATGAGCCTGTTCGGGAGTAAAGTTATCATGCGGATCAAAGGATTGAATATAGTGGATAGCCTTAACGCTGCCCTTGCCTTCGGTAGGCAAGGGGGCGTTAAATTTTTCTCCCGAAAAATGCTCGAAAACTGTTTTCATCGAAAGATATGCGTCCTTAGCATTTGTAAGGCAATTCAGGGACGTGGTGTATAATAAGTCCTCGGTTTTGTCGGGATTGAGTATGTATGCTAAGCTTTTGTTGACGGTAGTGCGGAGAGAAATTGATTTAACGTATGGCAAAGCAGTAAATTTTCCTTTCTGATTTTTTCAATATCTTCGGCGTAAATGTTGTTTGTTTCATTTGCCTTTTTAGCGATCTGATTGATGTTGTTCCCGATGATACGCAAAGCGTTCATTACTGGGGCGACATTTTTTGCCGTATAACAGGTTATCTGTCCCTCAAGGGACATTCTTTTAATGAACGTTCCTGTTTTCATAGAAAGCAGTTCGGCTTTTTCCTCAATAGCTTTCCATTCATCAAGATTAAATACGACTTCCTTACGTTTTACCTGTTTATACTTTCTCACTGAATTTATACCTCCAATTTTCTTAAGCGGTCTTAGGTGCAACCTAAAAAGGGGATAAGCCGTTTGTTCGACGGCAATGAACAAATAATTTTTAGGAGGGGCAGCTTCCTAAAAATTGGCGAATCTTGAAAGAATACGGTTCTTTCTCTGCTTGCTAAACATACCCAAAAACAAAAATATGTACTCCCGATTTTCAATCGGTTCACCCGTGTGGGCATACCCCTCCTCCAAAATTTTCTGCGGCGGCGAACAGCAGAAAATATTCCCCTCTACTAAGTAATTACAGTAACAAACCATTTCGGAAACCGATTGAAAAAATATTGTTAAATTGCACAAAAAGAGTTTTGGATTAAGTCCACAAAAAGCAATTATAACGAAAATATATTATATTTTAATTTAATGGTTTCCAAAAATGCGGTTAAGTGTAAGAACTTATGAAAGGGCATAATTCCGCAGTATCATCTTCGCCGCTGATACTGCACTTCGCCAAATAATTATCCATTTCAAAAATTAAAAATGAGGGGGACGTGATAACTGACGGATATTTTTAAGGAGATAAAGGACAGCGTATCAATGCCCGACGTTGCAAGATTTTACGGATTGCAAATAAGCCGTTCGGTAATGACGTGCTGTCCATTCCATGAGGAAAGAACTCCGAGCCTTAAAGTTTATGACGACCATTTTTATTGCTTCGGCTGCGGGGCAACGGGTGATTGCACTGGCTTTGTTGCAAAGCTGTTTGGTATCTCACAATTTGAAGCTGCTAAAAAGATAAGTTATGATTTTGGTCTTAATCTTTTTAATAGGGAAATCGCCGTCCCTGTTAATAAGGGTCTGCAAGCCGAGAATGATTATCGTATGTGGCTGCGTAAGGCAAGTGTTACTATTTCGGAGTATCTTACAAGACTTGCAAAGTGGGGGAAAATTTATGCTCCCCGAAATTTTGGAGAGCAGCCTAACCCGCTGTTTGTGGAAAGTCTTACAAAAAGAGATTACATAGAATATCTTTCGGAAGTGCTGACCTACGGTTCGGACAAAGAAAAACGACAGCTATATTCAAGCTGCCGAGAGGATATTATGAAGATACGGGAACGCCTTGACAAGCTCGCCGCTGCCGAACGTCCCGTAAAAAGAAAAGCTATATGATGTGGTGGGCTATCATGGGTGATCGTTTTCCTATGTTTGGGTGAAAAGGCTTTGAAACAAAACTTTAATACAAGGTAAAATTTTCAAAAATATAGATATTTGTTTAACAATTTGCATAAAATAAAAAGAGAGAGGAGGCATATCAATTACATATGACTAATACTATTGTTATACCAATTCAGAACAATGAAAGTAAAGTCGTAAAAAATATGCCTGTTGAAATAATTATTACAGAAGAAGAAACATCAAAGGAAGTAATTGCCAAATCAATTTTTGAAGCTATCAAAATTCTTCTCGAGCCAACTTAATGTAAAATCTTTAAACGCAGTCTGCCACATTTCACGTGATGGGCTGCGGTTTTCTTTATTGAACCACGATAGCACTAATGTTTTCGATACAGACAATTCTTTGGATAACTGCGTCTTTGTAATATTTTTTTGGATAATATACTCATTTAGTATATTATCCTTGAAGTTTCTGAAAATCAGATACTCGTCAAACAAATAATACTTGTCCGCTTCGCAGCATAAGGCATATTTTTTCAGCAATTCCAAATCTGTATGTTCGGGTGTGATTTGATTATTTTCGTATCTTGAAATCGTTGATGTGCAAATGCCAATTTTTTCTGCAACTACTTTAGCCGTAAGATTTTTTGACAGCCGTAATAAAATCATACGTTTTCCAATATCTGTTGTGAGTTGTGAATCTGAAATATCATAATCAGTGCTTGTACATATGTTTTGATTGGCAGAAACGTCATTTTGGCAAAATAAGGAGATATTATCCATTTTATCGGTGTTAATTCGGCAATTTGGTAATACCACAGCACATTCTGTTTCCGTTTTGCAATATCCGATACACCTGTCACCATGGCGGCAAAATCACATCTGCGGAACGGTTCGCCGCTTGTTATTGCACCGTCCACAAATGACGGGCTTTCGGGTTCGGCGAAAAATCTCGGCGCACTTCTGAACTACAGGAACATTTACATTGTGCCTTTCGGGCAGGACGACCCGAAAGCCAAGCCGCGTTCGCTGGTAACGGATTTCAGAGCTATACCGGACGCGGTTTCCGCGGCTCTGGACGGGATCCAGCTTCAGCCTGTAATTATATAGGCAGCACCGTACAGCAAGCGCCGTATTCCGGAATTTCCGACGGCGCAGATAATTATACGGTACTGCCCGAATTTCACGGCGCTCCTGCGGGGGCGCTTTTTTGTATAAATATGCCGTTATATATTTTTAAAATTTATTACTGAGTTATTACATCAAATTCACGCAGAAACAGCATATTGTCAATTGCAATTTCCGACTTTATCCAGTTCTCGGCGATATACCATTCTTTATGGTCATTGTACCAATTCCAAGGCACGCTGAAAGAACCGTCAGGAAGCTGGGTATTTCTGATAAATTCACATTCCGCAATACACAATTCTCTGAATTTTTCGCTGTAAAATCTTTTATCATGCGCGAAAAATGTTGACGGTCTCGGAATATATTCGCCCCAGCGTGAAACATCGGTACAAATAGATCTTTCAATAATTTCATTAAGTTTTGATAAATACGCCCTGCCGTCAAAAGGGATATTCCCCGCTTCTTCGCAGTAATCATAAAGCGACATGAAACACCCTGCAATATGACGTTCGATCGGAGCACTTTCTATAAACCAGTTTGCGGCATTTTTAGCAATATGCAGACCTTTTTCATACAGATCGCTTTGTTTATCCGCGTATTTTATTATAGATCCTGCAAGCGCGGCGGTCGGATTATATTCAAAGGTGCTGCCGCTTTCGGGATATTTCCACCAGATTGCACACGGGCTTGAATTGTTTGTGGGAACGGTATTCAGCCATTGTTCGTGTTCGGTATCAAAATCAGCACCGCTTGAAAGGTATTTCAGAATTCCCCTGATAAGCGAATTATCGGGTTCAAGACCGCCTGTTCTTTTAATATATTCCGTTGCTTTCCAGACGCCCATGGGAGTAGAATTTTGGTTAAAATTATCGGATTCCAGACCCCAACCAAAGCCTCCGTCGGGATTCTGATAGGCAGAAAGCGCGGTGACAACATCGTCAGCCGAGCCGTTTTCAAAATAATACTTAAATACAGCCAGATCCAAAGGTCTTGCATTCCGATAGATAAATCCGCGGGCTTTTTCAAAAGTGTTCATTACAAAAACTCCTTACACATAATTCCGGAACTATGTCCTTTTTTATTTTACAGAATTTTTATCTGTCTGTATTGTAAAAATCCGACATTTTGTTTTTAAAATAAATTTTTATATGCTTGCGCAGGAGTCATTCCGTGGCGAAATCTGAAATCATGCAAAAGATGCGCCTGATCCGTGAAGCCGTACTTTTCTGTCAAATCCAGAATATCCGAGCCGCCGCGGACAATTTCCTGCCATACAAGCTGATAACGGATAAGGCTGGAAAGCGTTTTGGGGCTGACGCCCATATTCTCCGTAAAAATGCGTTCCATTCTGCGCTGGGAAATAACATTTCTTTTCGCAATTTCCGAAATTTTCATGCGCCCGTTATACGTTATCATATCGCTGATAACATTCATAATATCGGAATTCGCGCGTTCGGGAACAAGTCTGCGAATTAAAATTTTTTCCGCCGCCCTTGCTCTTTCGGGTAACGTATCAAATTGCAGGACAATTCCGGTCAGATCCTCAGTAATTCCATGAAAAAATTCATCGGGGAAATAGGCATTGTTTTTTGTGCCTCGGAAACTTTCCCCGCTGAACAGCGCCGCGCTCCAACAGAAAAAGCGTATTCCGAATGCGGACATGACCGCGCTGCTTTCTGTTCTGCCGGAATGATAACTTCTTTCGTCCATAGTGCAGAAATTTGCACTCAGCTTGTTATCCGAATAATTGACCCGGATAATAATATCCATGCAGGTGTCTGGAATTACAAGACGGTCTGCCGTTTCAGATGAAGCAGGCTGCGGATATTCTGTTCCCCAGAAACAGCAGATGTATGGTTTTAATGCGCTGCACGGAGTTATTTCACAATAATTGCTGCTTTTCGGGAACGGTGTGGAAGTTATTGGGCGGTATGGCAAGAGCATTTATTTTTCTCCTTATGGTTTTTATTTAAAAAAGATTATATCACAAAAATATTATTCTGTCAAATCATGTACATAAAATGTACATACAAAATCAGCCTTGACAAATTTCCATACTTATGGTAAAATTATATTTAATTGTGATATATTTTGCCGAAAACAGGAACATTACAATACGGAGGGAATATATGTGAAAAAATCGTTAATATGTGTTTTTGCAGCCGCTTGTATGGCGTTTTCGCTCAGTGGTACGGCTTCGGCGGAAAGTACGGCGGAAGTTGCCACTTCTCTGAAAAAAGACCTTACCGATATACCCGGACAATATCCGCACTGGGACGGTGTCTCACCTGTTACCCAGTTCAGATATTATGACGGAACTTTCTGCCTTGCCATAAATAACGAAACCACCATTACCATTGTAAAAATTTCTCCGGAGGGGCAAATTCTTCCCAGTGTTATAAACCTTGAAAAACCTCACAAAGAATTCGGAACGGTGCTTTCCGATGATAACGGATTCTTCTATGCCGTTACGGGAGAAACAAATTCCCTTGACGGGAACCGGAAACAAGCCACTATATTTATTTCCAAATATCTCCGCACGGGCGGAAAACCTGTCTGGACAGCAAGCGACGACGGAAGTTCCAGCCTGCAATATTACCACGACGACGGACATAATACAAGGCTGCCCTTTGATTCCGGAATCGACGCGGTCATAAGCGGAAATATCCTTGCCGTTAACTACGGAAGATTCATGTACAACGGGCATCAGGCAAATTCCATATGGGCGATAAACATCAACACCGCCGTTAATACCCGTGACGTCAAATGGATAAGCACCCACTCATTCGCACACCGCGCAATTGCCGTGGACGGCGGCTTCGTGTTTGTCAGCGAGGGCGACTGCCATGAACGCGCATTTTCAATTTATGCCGTGAAAACAGGTTCATACAGCGTTATGAAATACAACTACGGCGACCCCTTCCACTTCTGGGTTCGGGAAAACGCCCTGAAAGACAAGGCTTACGGCGTTCTTAACAACAACTTCGCGCACCTTGCGGGAATAGTTCCCCTCAGTAACGGGAATACCGCGCTTGTGGGAACTTCTGCGCCGTCTTTGGATTCAAATGCCGCAAACGAAAAGGAAAAGCTGTTTGTCCAGATATTTGACCCGTTCAAAGATTTAAGCAAAGCTTCTTCATTTGTGACCGAGGGAACGCGTTCGGGACTGAGCGGCGGGAATGGCGACCTTAAAGTTACCGATTACGGCGTAAAATGGCTTGACGAATACATGGACACAACAAACGCCACTGTTGAAAATCCGCAGGTAACCGTTACGGACGACGACAGAATAGTTATCCTTTACGAAAAGGGCGACAGATACCCGTGGACGGTGGGCTGGCATTACAAACGTTATGACGGGCTGTTCTATATGATACTTGACGCGCAGGGAAACGTTCTGCAAGAGGAAACGCTTTTCTCCCCGACAGCACGCCTGAACCCCTGCGAAATGCCGGTTTACACAAACGGCGCAATATACTGGGCGGGAAATACCATCAACGACCGCGAAAACATTTACATAAACGTCCTTGACCTTGACGGAAACGAAGCTGCGGTTCTGAAAGGCGATGTGGACGGCGACGGAAAAGTAAGCTTCCACGATTCCACAATGCTGCTTGCATACGTTAACGGCAGCGAAAACGTTTCGGTAAACAAAAACACCGCCGATGTAAACGGCGACGGCGCGGTAGACCGCAAAGACGCCGAACTTATCCAGCGCTACGCCGCGGGAAACACCGACCTGTTCTGAACCCTCAAAAACGTTTAAGTAATAATTGTGACTTTTTTGTTTAAAAGATACAAATTTCAATGTCGAAAATATGTATTTTTTGTAATTTAAACAATTGAAAAAATTTTCAAAAAATGTTATAATTAGTCATACTTTATATTTTTGGAGGTTATGATAATGGACGAAAATCGCGGCAAAAATTTAGGCACCGCAAGTATGGTGTGCGGAATTCTTTCATTGGTACTGATGTTCTTTGGCTATGGCGCACTTATCGGAGTTGTCCTTGCAATAGTTGCAATTGTTCTTTCGGTAAACGCAAAGAAAGCAGGATTTGAAGGCGGCACACAGAAAGCAGGTCTTGTACTTGGTATAATCGGCGCTGTTCTCTGCGGAATTTCATTCCTCGCCTGCACTATCTGCGTTGGAGGTCTTGCGGCACTGGGAGCAAGTATGTCGTAAAAAATTTCCATTCAAAATATCTGCTGCCAAGCGCGGCAGATATTTTTTTATCCGTCATAATGCCGCAAGGCGGTTGACTTGAAAGGAGCGGAAAAGTGCTTCCCGTAATAAATATTTTCGGAAAAGATATATCCATGTACGCGGTAATGGCAGTTATAGGCGGCGCGGCGTTCTGCCTGCTGTCGGCGCTGCTTTCCAAAAAGCGGAAAACCGTTCCGGCAGAGGATATTTTCTATATGTCGCTTTACGCGGGAATAGGCTGCCTTATAGGCGCAAAACTGCTTTATATTATAGTAAGCGTGAACACGTACTGGTTTCCGGAGGAAAGTTTTTCCTATAATATGAAATACTGGGGGCTTGTTCTTACAAGCGGCGGTCTGGTATTCTACGGCGGACTTATAGGCGCAGTGATCGGCGCGCTTCGTTACTGCACACATTTCAGAATACCGGTAAAAGAAGCTTTTAACACGGTCACGCCCGCCGTGCCGCTTTTCCATGCTTTCGGGCGGATAGGCTGTTTCATGGCGGGCTGCTGTTACGGAATGGAATATGACGGCGCGTTTTCCGTAACTTTCCAAAATGCTATAGGCGCGCCCAACGGCGTTCCCCTGCTGCCGGTGCAGCTTATAGAAGCGGCGGGAAATTTCCTGCTGGCGGCGGTGCTTACGGTTCTTTTCCTGAAAACCACGGTCAGCCTCCCCGGAATATATCTTGCCTGCTACGGAACCATGCGGTTCATACTGGAATTCTTCCGCGGCGACGCCGTTCGCGGAAAATTCGGATATTTGTCAACTTCTCAATGGATAAGTCTGGCAATTTTTGTGCTTGGAGCCGTTTTAATAGTAAAAAACATTATTCTGCACAAAAAAATTGAGGGAAATTTGTAAAATTCATAAAAAATTAACACAATTTCACAAATAATGTGTTAAAATATTATCAGTAATTTATGGAACTGACAACTGCATAAAAATTCATGGCGTTTTTTATAGAAAAAATACAAAAAACACTTGCAAAGTCAGCGTAAATTGTGTATAATTAACTTATACTTGTTTTTAAAACAGTATATAACAATTATTCAGGAAGCCTTTTGCGGAAAGCAGTATCTTCCGGAATTCCCGGAATAACGGGAAAAAAATGAAAGGATGACCGTCAATATGTCAAACAGACTCTTTCAGGGACTTATTCATCAGATGAGGGACGCTATGGACTGCGTAATAGGCGTTGTGGATTCCACGGCTACCATTATCGCGTGCAGTGAACTTTCAAAAATAGGTACAACAAACGAATTCGTTTCGCTTGACCTGAGCGATTCACATGATATTTTTGTACGGGACGGCTATACATATAAGCCTTTCGGGTCCCACATCAAACCCGACTACGCTGTTTTTGTGGAAGGTACGGACGAAAATGCCGCAAAATACGCGAACATCATGTCCATTACCCTTTCCTCCATCAAACAGTATTACGATGAAAAATACGACCGCACCAACTTTATCAAGAATGTGGTACTTGATAACGTTCTGCCGGGCGATATTGTCGTAAAAGCCAGAGAACTGCACTTCAACAGCGATGTAAGCCGTGTAGTCCTGCTGATAAGAATCATCTCATCAAACGACGTTTCCGCTTTTGACGTTATACAGAACCTATTCCCCGACAAGGCAAAGGATTTCGTGCTGAACATCACAGAGTCGGATATAGTTCTTGTTAAGGAAATAAAGAACAGCGTCGAATCCAAAGACCTTGAAAAACTGGCGCGTTCCATTTCCGACACACTTTCGGGCGAATTCTACACAAGAGTCAATGTGGGCATCGGAACAGTGGTTACGGGTATCAAAGACCTTGCCCGCTCTTTCAAGGAAGCGCAGATAGCTCTTGAAGTGGGCAAAGTATTCGACACGGACAAGGTAATAGTTTCCTACGACAATCTCGGTATTGCAAGGCTTATCTACCACCTGCCCACCACACTTTGCGAAACTTTCCTGCAGGAAGTTTTCAAGAAAGGTTCTATAGAATCCCTTGACCATGAAACTCTGTTCACAATACAGCGTTTCTTTGAAAACAACCTGAACGTTTCCGAAACGTCAAGAAAGCTTTTCGTACACAGAAATACCCTTGTGTACAGACTCGAAAAGATAAAGAAACTCACAGGTCTTGATCTCAGAGAATTTGACCATGCCATAGTGTTCAAGATCGCACTTATGGTCAAGAAATATCTTTCGGCAAATCCTGTCAAGTTCTGACAGCGATATTGTCCCCGCTTTCTGAGGTCTGCCTAAGAAGCGGAACGGCGTTGAGCCGATAATTTCAGAAATAACAATAATGGGGCAGAATCAAATTCTGCCCTTTTAGATTTTTACAAAGGAAAATTATACCATAACAGGCGGTGTTTATTTTTGGTCGAACTCAGAAATGTAAGCGTTACATATTCAAACGGCGTTGACGCGCTTCACGATGTATCCTTGAAGATAAATGACGGGGAATTTGCTTTCGTGGTGGGAAAATCAGGCGCGGGCAAAAGTACCCTTATCAAACTTCTGCTTAAAGAAATTTCCCCAAACAGCGGGAAAATATATGTAAACGGATTTAACCTTGAAAAACTCAAAAAGAGCAAGACACATAAGCTTAGGCGGACCATAGGCTTTGTTTTTCAGGATTTCAAACTTATAAATACTATGAACGTTTACGACAATGTGGCGTTCGTTCTCAGAAGCATTGACGCGCCTCTGAAATATATCCGCAACCGCGTTCCATACGTTATAGGACTTGTGGGACTGAAAGACAAGGCAAAGTCTTACCCCAACGAGCTTTCGGGCGGTGAACAGCAGAGAGTCGCCCTTGCCCGCGCCCTTGTGAACGACCCTCAGCTTATAATCGCGGACGAGCCTACGGGAAATCTTGACCCTAACACTTCAATAGAAATAATCGAACTTCTCAAAGCAATAAACCAATGCGGAACTACCGTTATGATGGTAACTCACGAACATGAACTTGTGCGCCAGTTCGGAGGACGTACCATCAATATCGAAAACGGCAGGATAACTTTTGACGCGACTATTTAAAAAGGAGCATTTTCATTTTATGAAGCTTAGCAGTATGAACTACCTGTTCGGACAGGGCATGAAAAATATATGGACAAACCGCATTATGTCGGTGGCATCATTCTGTATACTTATGGTGTCGCTGCTTTTAATCGGATTTTTAATGCTGTTCGTTGCAAACATAAACCAATTCGTTGGAGGAATCGAAAACAAGAACGAAGTGGTAATTTTCCTTGAAGAACTGGACGATGACCAAATTTCGGGCATGGAAAATACCATAAAAGCCATGAAAAACGTAAGCAGCGTTACTTTCTACTCCAAAGAGGAAGCTCTCGAAGATATGAAATCAAGCATGGAAAACGCCGATGATCTTTTCGGGTACATTGAGGACAATCCCCTGCCCGACGCTTTCCGCATAAGGATCGCCGACATTGACGAGATAAGTTCCACGCTTATGGAAATAAACCGCATGGACGGCATTGATTCCATAAAATCCCCTACCGATTTTATCAATATCCTTACGGGGCTGAAAAGATTTATCGGGATAATTTCTGCGGTAGTCCTGACGGCGCTTATAATCGTTTCTCTGGTAATAATTTCAAACGCTTCCCGCGCAAGTGTTGACATCAGAAAGCGGGAAATTTCCATTATGAAGCTTGTGGGCGCAACCAACACGTTTATAAAAGTTCCATTTTTCGTTGAGGGAATGATGATTGGGATCTTAGCGGGAATTGCCGCAGTCGCCGTAACCGCTCTTGGATATTCCGAACTTATAAAAGTTCTTTCGCAGGATATGACATTCTGGTCGATAATGTCCATAAACGGATTTATCCCGCTTGAAGATGTTATCTGGAAGCTTGCGGCAGGCTACATTATCGCGGGAACGGTGGTCGGCGCGGTGGGAACCGTTATGAGCACAAGAAAGTACCTTAAAGTTTAAAAAGAGGATAATTCTATGAACAGGAAAAAAATATTTTCCGTGGGAATGGCTTCAATTCTCGCGGCGTGCTGTCTTTTTTCGGGAAATCCCGTTACTGCGGACACCATGTCCGATCTGGAAAGCAGGCAGTCCGAACTTGAACAGGAAAAGAAAGACGTTGAGGCTATGCTTTCCCAATACGAAAATGAAGCCGAGGAGACTGACAAGTATCTTGAAGAATACGACAATAAAATGCAGATACAGGAAGAACAGGTGGACAATATCGCCCGTCAGATAGCCATTCTCCAGAGCAATATTGATTCGCTGGAAGAAAGCGTTTCTGAAAAAGAGGAAGACGTCAACGAAAATATTGACCGTTTCGGGCAGAGGCTTCGGGCGTTATATATGTCGGGAAATGACAGTATGGCTTCCGTTCTTGCGGGTTCAAACAGTTTTTACGATATGCTGGCAAGAATGGAGTTTGTTGAACGCATTTCAAAACACGACAACGACCTGATAGATTCCCTCCACGAGCAGATCGCCGACCTTGAATCGGAAAAGGCGGAACTTGAAAGCGAACTCGCCGCTCTGGAGGAAAAGAAAGCGCAGGAAGAACAGTATTACGACGAACTTCGGGAGACATGGAACAACCATGCCGAGACAAAGAAAATGCAGCAAGCCCGCATAGACGATTACAAGGAACACGCAGATGAGATCAAGGAGGAACAACAGCAGGTCGAAGAAGAATTGCAGGCAGAAATTCGCAGGCTTCAGGAAGAAGCAGAAAGAAAGCGCAAGGAAGAAGAGGAACGGCGCAAGCAGGAGGAAGAACTCAAAAAGCAGCAAGCCGAAGAAAACGGCACCGAGTATGTTGCTCCCGAACCTGTACAGACCTATTCCGATACGGGATTTATCTGGCCTGTTCCCACTGTGCGCAACATGACCGACGGCTACGGCGAACGCTGGATAGTTGAGACTCAATCAAGCGATTTCCACAAGGGCATTGACATTAACAAGCCGGGCTGCGCGGGAGAACCTGTCGTTGCTTCCGCGGGCGGAACGGTGATCCAAGCGGGAAACAAGTACAACGGTTACGGAAACTGCGTAATTATCGACCACGGCAACGGCATTTCCACGCTTTATGCACACAATAACAGCGTTGCTGTCAGCGTCGGTGATACTGTAGTTCAGGGACAGACTATCGCTTACATAGGTCATACGGGACAGGCTTTCGGTGATCATTGTCATTTTGAGGTGAGAATTGACGGTCAGCATACCAATCCGCTGAATTATGTCAGCATGGATAATTAATTACGGAGGTGGCTCGGCAGAGCAATTGTTATGAATAAGAAAATTTCTCTGGGAATTGCCATTGGTCTGATGGCTTTAGCAGCTGCGGTAACATTCATTATAACATATAATTTTTCGCTGAATGTTTTCAACTCCAAAGTGCGGAATGTTTCCGAGCGGGAAAGCACATACGCGCGGCTTTCGGAAATGGACAGCTACGTTCGGGCAAATTTCTTCAATAACATAGATGAGAACAAACTTACCGACAGCATTATGAAAGGCTATGTTGACGGACTGGACGACCGTTTCGCAAAATACTACACCGCCGAGGAATACGCCATGCAGACCCAGAAAGAATCGGGAGTTACTATAGGATTCGGGTTTGAGTGGGACAAGGAAGAAAGCGGTTACATAAAAATTACATCTGTCATAACCGATTCCGCAGCCGATAAAGCAGGCATCGCCGCGGGGGATATTATCACTGCGGTAAACAACACCGACGTTATCGCTTACGAAAACGGTTATGACGAAGCTGTATCTCTGTTTAACTGCGAGGAAGGAACAAAGATAAAGCTTCATATAAAAAGAATAAACGACCAAGGCGTTTCGGAATTTTTCTCGGTGGACGTGACCGCCGAAAAAAGCGAGATAATCTCCGTTACGGGACGTATTCTGGAAGATAATATCGCATACATAAAGATCACCACGTTCAATGAGAAAACCCCCGAACAGTTCAAGAACGTACTTAACCGCCTTATAGGCGACGGTGCGGAAATGGTTATTTTCGACCTTAGAAACAATCTCGGCGGGATAACAGATTCCCTTGAGGGAACTCTTGACGCGATACTCGGCGACGGCGACATTGTTACAGCATATTACAAGGATTCCACCGAAGTGATGGTACACACCACCGAGGCGGAACAGATAAAAATGCCGATGGTAGTTCTTGTAAACGGAAACACTGCTTCCTGCTCGGAACTTTTTGCATTTGCGCTTCGTGACGAGGCGGGGGCGCTTATTGTGGGAACGACCACCTACGGCAAGGGCGTTATGCAGAAAACCCACAAGCTTGCAGGCGGAGCGGCTGTAAAAATTACCGTTGCGACTCTGCAAACGCGGAACAGCGGCGATTACAACGGCATAGGCATAAAACCCGATTTTGAAGTCACACTTCCTGCGGAGATCGACCTTAACACCATTTCCGAGGAGCAGCAGCTAAAGGACGACACGCAGCTTCTGAAAGCCATGGAAGTCGTTTACACCATACAGTAAAAGGAGAATACTATGTTTGCGGAAGTCGGGATAGCTTTCGGGCTGTTTTTCATAATGCTTTTCTTGATAACTCTTTTTGACGGGATAACCATGATAGGGATATTTGTGCGCCAATCGGCAGATGTACAAGAATACGCTTCTTACGTTCTGAGCTGGCTGAAAATCGCCGCGCTTCTTATTTTTGCCGCGATAATGGTATATTTCGGAATAATAATGAAAGTTTCCGTATACACAAAAGTTATTGAGTTTGTAATAGCCGCGCTTTTAGCGGCGGACGGGATCGCAAGCATGGTGATAAAAATAAAATTCGGCGGTAAAAAGAAGAAATGAGCATTTTCAAAAAGAGGACAAGTTTCCCCGAAGCGACAAAAGTTCTTGCAAACGAGGGATTTACCGACAATTATATCGAAATTCTGAAAACATCTCTTGAAAAAGCCGAACACCCGCAGGACATAGCCCGCGGAAAAAGTTATCTTGCCAATGCGCTGCTTATCCGCGGACGACTTACAGAAGCTTATGAAGTGTTTCAGGAGATCGAACTGAAAAAACTTGAACCGCATCTCCGCGGAACGCTTATAAGCAATATGATATTCTGCAAGTTTGTACAAAATGACTTCAAGACCGCCGAGGAACTTTATCAGACTTATAATGCCATTGTTCTCGGCGAACATACCGAAATTATGAAGCGCAGTCTTGCAATTCACGAACACATCAAGGGACGTTATGAAAATTCCGTTGAAATAATCGTCAAGATGGGCGAAAGCCAATGCCGGTTCATTGACATCTGCATGGTAAAATCACTTCTGCGGCTTGATATGTACGAACAGGCAAAGGAATTTTCCAAAAATTTTGAAAGCTACAAAGACTGCCACGAACTTTCAGCTGAAGTTGCAAAGCTGAAAAAGAAAATAAGAGAAAAGCAAAAAAATCCTGCCAAATTTTCATAAAAAGGAAATTTGGCAGTTTTATTTTACAGACTTTTTCATAGGGTCACAATTCCGCATTATCACAAATTTCGCCGTTCCGCATAGTATGATTTTAGGGAACAGCCAGCCTGTTCCCCCTCTCCATGATGGGAGGTGATAATTACGAAACAGGAACGTCAAAACAATGACAATAATAATATTCCGAAGTTTTTTATAATTTTACTGCTTTTAATAACAGTTATCGGGGCAGTAAGCTTACTTTTTCAATTTTTGGAATATAACTATAAATATCTTTCCCCGCAGGGTGGGGTAAGCCTTAATGTTGACCCCTACTCCGAACATGAACGCAGCACGGAAAAAAGCGGCTCTCAGAATTCCGAAAAACAAGGCATTGCAATACCGGGGTTTGCAGAAATCACCATAAACGCCGATTCCACGGAAGCGGAAGCCGACCTGTTCAACCCCGAAGATAATGCCGGTCTTTACTATGTGACATTTGAACTGCGGCTTTTTGACGAAAGCGAAAACGCTTACGAAACACTGTATACCTCCGGACTTGTAGAACCGGGCAGGCATATTTACAGTATAGAACTTTCCCGACCGCTTGAAAAGGGAGTATACAGCGCCGTGATACACGTTCAGCCCTACTACATCAATGATAAACGTCCTACCAACAATGCTGATATTAAAATAAAGCTTATTGCTGAATAACACAACATTGACTATGGGAGGAATGACAATGAAAAAGATTCTCGCCGCCCTTACGGCAGCCGCAGCACTGCTGACAGCGCCGTTTCTGACAACATCGGCGGAGGAAACAATAGATCAGGATTCACCCGACAAAAGCGGACAGATGAATATCAGCTATAACTCAGGTATTTCCTACATTATGACAATTCCCGCAAGTGTGACTTTCACCGACAGCGAAAAAAGCGCCGAAAGAGGTATTCAGGTTGATAACGTATTCCTCAGCGAGGGAACGAAACTGAAAATTTCCCTGTCCAGCCTGAATAATTTCAGAATGGTAAACGGCAGCGGATATATCGACTATAACATTTTTGTGAATAAATCCCCGCTTTCCGGCGCGGCTCCGCAGGATATCCTTATTGTCGGAGCGGGCGAACCGTCAGGCTGGGCAACTCTTGATTTTACGACGCAGCTTGACAAAACCAACGCGCAGTATGCGGGAATTTATGCCGATACACTGACATTCACCGTATCGGTAGAACCTGTTTAAAACACAAATTTCACGGCGGGAGGCGGAAACGCTTCCCGTTCTTTTTATTTTCAATGTATTTTTTTACATTTTCGGGAAATAATACTTTCCATATCAATATGGAGGAAATGCCTATGCTGCCCGATATGTACAACTACGAAAACGTTCCCGTCACAAGTTCCCTTGACGAAAATATAAACAATATAAAAAGCATTCTCGGAGAAAGTTCCGACCTGCTGTCCAATCCGTTCCTTATAAACGGCATACCCTGTAATCTTCTATGCTGTGAGGGAATGGTTTCCACCCAGACCATAACCGACCTTATCCTCGTTCCCATGACAGGACTTAACGGAACGAATATCCGCTCCCCGCAGGAACTTTTCAGCCATGTAAAAGACAATATGCTTATGACCATCGACCGCGGTCTCCCCACCGAATACGGCGACCTTGTCCGCAGGCTCATGAGCGGTTTTGCGATACTGCTTATAAACGGCATAAGCACCGCCATCGCATTCGGCGTTCAGGGGTACGCGGTAAGGAGCATTTCCGAGCCGTCCTCGGAGGGGAACATATACGGTTCTCACGAGGGATTTGTGGAAACTGTACGCACCAATATGTCCCTTGTACGGCGCAGGCTGAAATCTCCACTGCTCCGCTTTGAACTTTTCCCCGTTGCGCGGACGGGGCATAATGACGTAATTGTCGCTTACATGGCGGACAGAGTTCCCATGAAGCTTGTTAAAAACATTCGGAAACAGCTTGAACAGCTTCCAACGGAAACCGTTCTGGGCAGCGGGTATATAACGCCTTTTCTGGAAAATTCCAAAAAATCCGTGTTTTCGGGTTCCTCCGTCACGGAACGCCCCGACGTGTTCTGCGCGAAAATTTTAGAGGGGCGGATAGGCGTTCTCATTGAGGGAACTCCCTTTGCGGTGATAGTTCCGTCACTGTTTATTGAAAATTTCCAGACGCTGGACGACTATAATTTCCGTCCGTTCTACGCCTGCGTTATCAGGTGGATAAGGTATGCAGCGTTTTTCATGGCGGTGTTCCTGCCTGCCGTTTATGCGGCAATGGTGACATTCCACCCCGAACTTTTCAATCACACGCTTCTTGTGACTTTAGCCGCCGCGGAACAGACCGCTCCCCTGCCCCTTGCGCTGGAAGCGTTCATAGTGCTGATTTTTTACGAAATTATCCGCGAGGCGGGAGTCCGTCTGCCCAAAAGCGTAGGCGGCGCTGTTTCAATAGTGGGCGGTCTTATAATCGGAGACGCGGCAGTTTCGGCGGGAATAATCTCAAATCCGCTGCTGCTTGCCTGTGCAATTTCGGTAACGGCGTCCTTTGTGATACCGTCGCTGAATCAGCAGATAACCGTTCTGCGGTTAATAGCCGTGGCGGCGGGCGGAATATGCGGACTTTACGGGATTTCCCTGCTGGCGGCGGTGATGCTTGTGAACATCTGCGCCGCGGAAAATTACGGCGCGCCTGTCATGTCCCCCATTTCGCCGTTCACTCCGAAAGCAATGCGGGACGTTCTAACACGGGTAGGTTTCGGGAAAATGTCCCGCAGCCCCGCTTCGGTGGAAAAACTTCACGGCGTTGACATGAACGGCAAAGGAGAGTGAAACTATGGAACGGAAAAGAATCATCGGCTGGGGACAGTTCCTGCTGCTGCTTTTCATGTGCAGGGTATTCACCCTGATGACCTTTGTGCCGCTTATCGCGCAGGGGCGAAGCCTTACCGTTCAGCTTGAAGCGGCGGCAATTTCCGCGCTGATACAGGCGGTAATAATTATTCCCGTCATAAAGCTGAAAAAAAGCGTTACAGAAACGGCTCTGAAAGAAAATCGGGCATTGGGAATATGCGCGGCGGCGCTTTACTTCCTGTTCTTTGTGTTCTACAGCGTGAACAGTCTGCTGTATTTTCAGGATTTTCTGAATTCGCGGTTCTTCCCCACTGCGGAAAGCTCGGTATGGATAGCCGTCCTGCTGCTTGTATGCGTTTACTGCGGCTGTCTGGGAATTGAAGCCCTCGGACGGAGCGCGGTGTTGCTTTTCTGGCTGTTTGCCGTTTCACTTGCGGTAATGGCAATATCTTCCGCAAAGAATTTTGACGCGGCAAATTTAAGTTTTTCGGTAAAATACTCCTCCGACCTGTTCTCGGCGGTAATGGACGACCTTGCCCGAAACGGAGAAATTTGCGCGGCGGCTTTCCTTGCGGGACACGTCAAGGAAAATCTTCGCCGCGGCGTTTACGGGCTTATAATTTCAAAATTCCTGCTGTCAGTATGCGTTTCCGTATTGATAGCGGCAGTTCTCGGAGATTTTGCGCAGTTCACCGACTATCCGTTCCTGACAGTGGGGACATTTGACGGCATAGGCGGCGGGAACGGTTTTATACAGCGGGGCGACGCCCTTTACCTTATTGTATGGACGGTCACGGCGGTAATAAATATCGCGCTGTTCCTGCACATTTCGGCGGGACTTATAGGCGAAGTTTTCCCGAAAGCAAAATTCCGCACCCTTATTTCCGCGGCGATAGTTTTCGCGGCGTCCTTGTTTTTCACTTTAACGAACGGGAAATTTTCGGGAATACGCAATATCATCTGTTCGGGCTGGTCGGTAATTATCCTGACGGGAATTATCCCGCTAATAATTTTTGCCATACGCAAATCTGGAGGGAAAAAGGAAAATGTTTAAAAAAGCCGTTATTCTTGCCGTTATGATATTTTCGGCAGTTTCCATGACAAGCTGTTTCGGCAGTCTGGAAGTCAACGACCGCGCCTTTGTTCAGCTTATGGGACTTGACCGGAAAAACGACATTTACATGGTAACTTTGCAGATATACAAATCTGAAAGCGGTTCTTCCGAACCCGACACTTCCAAGGCAAACAGCATTGCCGTTTCGGGGAACGGCGAAACGGTCTCCGCCGCTCTTGCGGACGCCGAACTGAAATCAGGCAAAAGGCTGTTTCTGGGGCATATCAAAATGCTTATCATAGGAAACGGCATAAAAAATCCCGCCGATGAACTTTCGCTTTTCACCGACGGAAATGTTTCGCCATCCTGCCCCGTTGTGTTTTCGCAGAACCCCGTCCAAGCCGCGGGAACCCTTATGGAGGAGGGAACATTTTCCGCGGAGCAGTTCCTGAACATCATGTCCGCCGCTTCCGCACAGGGGAAAACGGTATTCACTTCACTTGCGGATATACTTTCGGAAACCCGGGAAAGCGGCGCGGCAATTCCCGAAATTACCGCCCGACAAAAGAGCAAGACCGCGGAATTTGACGGGCTTGTCCTTGCGGACGGAAACGGCGTTTTCGCAAAGCTTTCCGAGGAAACCACCCTCGGCGTGAAAATTCTGCAAAACGGTTTTGAACGTGACGACAAAGTTACTCTGCCCGTTTCGGTAAACGGCAGGAATGCTTCCGTATTCATAACAGGTGCGAAAACCAAGCTGAAAGCGGGATTTTCCGACGGGAAACTGCGTATTTCCGCCGAAGTATGCCTGAAAATAAGGACTGCCGAAAATCCCTACGGCATCACCGAAGAAACCATCGGGAAAGCCGTCCGCGAGTCCGTTCGGGATATCTGCACAAAAGCATTTTCCGAAGCGGTATGGCACAATTCCTGCGATATTTTCGGCATAAAGAAGCTCGTCCGCCGTGACCTGCCCGACCTTTACGGCGAATACTGCGGCGATTCCCACAGGTATCTTGAAGAAAGCGTTCTTTCCGTTAGAATAACCTCCCGTACGGACGGCTAAAAATAGGCAAAGGAGCATTTGTATGTCCGTTGTATTTATAAGAGCAGTTATACTTTACGTCCTGCTTATATTCACGGTGCGGCTCATGGGCAAACGCCAGATAGGAGAACTTCAGCCCTCCGAGCTTGCAATAACTATCCTTATTTCAAATATTGCCACTCTACCGGTGGAAAATACGGGTATTCCCCTGCTTACTGGAATTATTCCCATAATTACCCTTGCGGCGCTTGACGTCATAATGTCATGGCTGGGAATGAAAAGCCGCCGCATACGGCAATTCACCTGCGGAAAACCAATAATTATCATAAACGGCGGACAGATCGACCGTAAAGCCATGAAGTCCATACGCTTCACCGTTGACGACCTTTCCGCAAGCCTGCGGGAACAGGGGATTTTCGACATCAGCGAAGTGCAGTTCGCAGTGGTGGAAACTACGGGCAAGCTGTCCGTTTACCAGAAATTCCAAAACCGCAGCGTTACCAATCAGGATATGCAGTTAAAGGGCAAGGACGATGATCCGCCCGACATCGTCATTTCCGACGGAGAACTTGTTCCCGCGGCAATGGAGCGGCTTGACGTTACCGAACAGTGGATAGAAAACACTCTGCGGCGCGAAAAGATAAAGCCGGAGGACGTGTTCATAATGTCCGTTTCTCCAGATAAAAAATACACAGTCATTCCCAAGAATCAGCGGAGGTATCTATGAATCGTGTAGTCACAGCATTTTTGCTTATAGCTGTAATAATCGCATACTCCACCGTTTCGGTGTTTGTTATCCATAGGGAAAGCGCGGAACTTACGGCAATTACCGACAGCATAAGCGAATACAACAAAAACGGCGACACTGCAAACGCAAGCGCCGCCGCCGAAGAACTTACCGAAAAGTGGCTTTCATTTGAAAAGAAGATGAGCGTTTTTGTAAGCGATGAACGGCTTGGCGAACTCAGCAAGGCTATTGCAAAGATACCCCCTTACATCACCGCCGCCAACGATGAACTCAACGCGGAACTTGAAAACGTCCGCCGTCAGCTGTGGCTTGTCTACCGCTCCGAACTTCCCGTATGGTACAATATCCTTTAAACGGCTATTTCCGTTTCAGGTCGACGCAGACAACTATCATTCCGCCGTCTTTGCCGTATATCTTTGAGGAAATGGTCTTGCAGCTCTTTCCCGTGGCTGCCGAAATATACCAGCCCGAAATGAACGGATCCTCTATCTGTTCCTTTATGGCGTAGAAATAGTTCTTTATGTCGTGATTGACTCCCCTTATCGCAGGGTGAAAACCCTCCAGAATCTCCGTTTCGGGGTCCATTACCGTGTCGGTTATCTGGAAGCCCTTTTCGTCGATAAGGAACGCACATTCTATTTCGTGATGTTCGGCAACATATTTTTTTAGCGTTTTCTCGTAATCCTTTTCCTCCGAGCCCGATAACGTTTCCACAAGGCTGTTTATGATGCGGGTATAAGTTTCTATCTGAACGTTTACCGCCGTGGGGTTTTTCTTGATGCTCAGGTTCAGCCTGTGGGCGGCTTCTTCAAGTTTCAGGCGGGTCTCGTTTGAGAACAGGAAGTTGAACTGTTCGGGACGGGAGAAATAGAACCCTTGAAAATAGTCAACTCCCATAAGCATACAGGTTATGACTTCGTCCACCGTTTCAACGCCTTCCGCAACGGTCATTGCTCCTATCTGCTTGGCGGTGTTGATTATGGACTTGAAAACTTCCTGATTATATGTATTTGAGTCGATATTGCTTACAATTGCCCTGTCTATCTTGATAATGTCGGGATTTACCATCATTATCCTGTTCATGGTATCAAGACCCGTTCCCACATTGTCAAGGGCAATAAGGAAACCCTTTGTGCGGTAGAAATCCACGAACATCATCAGGTCGTAGCTGTCCTTTACATGGGACTCGTTCAGCTCGATAACGATATTTTCGGGGTTGATGTTATTTTCCGAAGCCGTCTTGAAAATTTCCCCGTTCCCGGGAACAACGTCATTCAGCACGGAAGTTTCAAAGTTAACGAAAAGCGCGGGGGCGGATTCTTCCTTTGCAAACGCGCTCATGGCTTTTTCGCGGCAAAGCCTGTCAACGTCCAGAATGCTGCCGTTTTCCTTTGCGTAATTGAACAGGAAATATGGGGAGATTATCTCGCCCTGATAGTTTCCCCTTGAAAGGGCTTCCACGCCTATGATATTTTTTGTATTTAAAGAATATATCGGCTGAAATTCAACATAAATGTCCTTATTTTCGATAACGTCATGTATCATTTCCGAGGTAATTTTCATAGCTGCCTCCAAAATACAAATTATTTGAGTTTCTCACACACGCTGTCATACAGTCTGTAAAGCTTCTGAACGCCGTTTTCGAGGAAATAATAGTGGGCTATATACGGAATAAGCAGCGCCAGCATAAGCAAAGCGGCGGCTAACATTCCCATGACTTCCGAAACGAAAAACGCTATAAGGCACAGAAACAACAGCAGCGCAAAAAGTATGGTCACCAGAAGATGTATAAGCCGTTCATGCTGCATGAAAGCTATTTTCACGGAAAGCTCGTCCTTTAATGCGGCAAAGTCGGTGTTTTCATTCCCGAGAGCCGCGATGACCGCGGCAATATACTCGCTGAAATATTTCCGCACAAAACCGCCTCCCAACAACTATCTGAACCCATTATACCACACATCAAAGCATTTTTCAAGACGATAAACAAATTTTTATACAGTATTTCAACGAGTTAAAATTTATTTAACAATTTATTGCTTTTAAATGACAAAAGCGCGAAATTTACTATAATAGAAATGACTCCTTAGTTATTCGATGAACGAGGGGAAGCACCAAAAAGGGAAGGGGGAAACCGGAAACTTGATAGGGACGCGGCGGCTTTCCCCCTTCCCTTTTAGGTTCTCCCCCTCGTGGCTCCCTCTCTCCTTAAACCTATCCCCTTTCGCCCAAGCTGGCATGGGCTTAACATAAAAAAGCGGACTACATATTTTGCTGAACTTTGCACTCCCTTGCGAATTTATCAAAGCAAAACTTAAATAATCCGTTCTTAAACGTATAGTCGAACAATCAAAACTGGGTTTGTAAAGTATATTTACGCTTTGAGTTCAATGTACTACTCTGTAAAATTACTCAAAATTTAAGCGTTTTGCGGACAAAACAAAAACAGTTCGTTCTATAAAAGAAAATTAGAGGAAATATCGCAAAGTTTGTAAAGCAAGTCATAAAATTTATGATGTTTTGATTATATGTAAACCCTTACGAGCTTGGGCGAAAGGGGTTAGGATAAAGGAAAAGGGGAGCGCAAACCAACGCAAGCGTTGGCTGAGGAAAGACCTTAAAGGGAAGAAACAACCGCGAAGCGGTTTGTTTTGAAATCACACCGCGTTCCTTCCGTTTCGTTGGTTGCCCCCTTCCCTTTTTGGTCTTTCCCCTCACACGTCGAATTAATTATAAAGTTTTTACTATATCATCAAATTTCTATAAAAATAAATCAATAATTTATTTACTCGTTAAAACGTCCTGCAAATTTTTACCAAAATTTACAGCAACTAAAATAATACGAAATTTTTAAAATTTTGTATAAAATAACTAACTCCATTGACATTAGTGAAAAAATTTGATATAATGTTACCATTAATATACCCGATGCACCGCGCTGCGGAATAGCATCATCTTAATTTTTCATCTGAAAGAAGGATTATTATGTCAGGGTTGGCAAGTTTGGAAAATGATTCCAAGAGGCAGGCTACCGAAAAAATGGTTCTCATTCACGTTATCGCGGTAATAATTGTGGTGGCGATGTTCGGCGTCATAAACTTAGTTTCGGGCGCGGTCGTTCCGGCACTTATCATTCTGATAGCGGGCGGCGCGGCGTCAGCGGCAACATTTGCGCTGAAAAACCGCACTTCCACAACAACAAGGGGCATTATACTTTCCGTTGCGCAGATGCTGATAATCGTGGTAATTTCCGCAGCGAAACACGAACTTCAGAGTATGTTCCCGCTGATGGTGGCGTCCATGGCGTTGGCGGCTATATATTTCAACAAGAAAAACGTTATATTGCAGTGGATACTTGCGGATATTCCCTCAGTGCTGGGAATTTTCATGCGGTCGTTCTTCTACAGCGGCGCAGGACTGGAGTCAATTATAAAAGGTCTGGTAGGCGTTAACGTAGGCGGGTTCCTGATACTTTATCTTATGAATTGCAGCCTTAAATACATAAGCGAAGCCGAGGACGCAGGCAGCAAGACCGAAAGACTTCTGACGAAAGTCAAGGAGCAGATGTCCGAGGGCGAAGAAATGGTAGAACGCCAGAAAACGGTAGTTCAGAATATTGCCGAAATTTCCGAGCGGGTAAACAGCACTTCCGGTCTTATGCTGGAAGTTGCCGACAAGATAAACAGTGCGGCGGAAGAACAGGAACAGACAATTTCCGAGATAACCGAAAGCGTTGCGGAAATTTCCGCCGAGACCGAAAGAGGTCTTTCCGAGTCGGAAAAAGCCTCCGAGTCCGCTCTCAGAAGCACCGAGCTTGTCCACGAAAGCAACAAGGAAATGCAGAATATCCTTGAAGCCATGTCCGAAATTACCGAGTCCTCTCACAAGATAGAAAGCATTATCAAGACAATTGAAGATATTGCGTTCCAGACAAATATACTTGCCCTGAACGCCGCCGTTGAAGCCGCAAGAGCAGGCGCGGCAGGAAAAGGTTTTGCCGTTGTTGCGGACGAGGTAAGAAACCTTGCAAACCGAAGCGCGGAAGCCGTTCAGAATACTTCCACACTTATCCAGACGTCCATTGAATCGGTAGAAAAAGGTACGGCTATCGCCAAGAAAGCCGCTCAGAAGATGGAGGGCGTTATGGAGACCGCCGAAAGCAGCGCGGCTCACGCAAAGCAGATCGCGGAACTTACCGACCGCCAGACCAGAGCTATCGAAGCCGTAAGAAGTCAGCTTGAACAGATTTCCGTAATCATCACCCAGAACTCCCAGACTTCTGTTGAAAGCGCGGATATAGCACGTTCCGTTGCATCGGAAGCCGCAAAGATGGACGAGATAGTAAAAGATTTCAGAGCGTAAAATCAAGCGCCCCGTTCCGTAAAGGCATGGGGCGCTTTTCATATCCTATCCCTGACAAGAAGCGTTCAGTTTGTTTAACAGGCACTGCATCTGCGCTATACCCTTTTTCTGAGAGGTTATAATGCTTTGCAGGATAGGGCGCAGTCCCGAATAAATGCAGTATTTAAAAGCAAGTTCGGACATACACACCGCGCCCATGTGGTGGGGTATCATTTCACGGATAAAATCCGCGTCTATACAGTCGGAAGTACAGGCGTTCCTCATGCGTGCAAACATTGTCCGCATTATATTTTCCGTGCGGCAGCCGTAATTTTTAAGGTCGCAGCTGCAATTCAGCATTTTGTCAGCCTCTTCCAGTATCGCTTTCATATCTTCAATGCTTTTTGTCTGTTCGGAAATGATGTTTTCGGCAATTGCTTTCAGTTCCTCGTTCTTTGTGTAGTCAAGTATGTTCTTGGACATGGCAACGGCGGCTTCGTGGTGGGGTATCATTCGGGTTATAAAATTATGGGAAATGCTGTTTGTCTGTTCGGCATTTGTCATTCCCGTGACCATATCGGAAATAATGGAGTAGAATTTTGCAAGATATACTCCCGTATCTGTTGTATTCATGTATATTATCCTTTCTATGTTTATCGGGATATTTTTCCGGAATAGCGGTATCCCGATAATATTTTATGACAGGGAAATATTCTTGACACAACACAAAAACCGCTGACGGTGACCCGCCGGCAGTTCCGAAAGGCATGGACGTTTTTTGTATGTTAAAAAGCGTGAAATATTCCTGACACAACACAAAAACCGCCAACGGTGACCCGCCGGCGGTTCTGGAGCTATCTATCGGATTTGAACCGACGACCTCATCCTTACCAAGGATGTGCTCTACCAACTGAGCTAAGATAGCACGCTATTTCATAACGCTTAATTATTATACCACTTTCCCGTAATGTTGTCAAGAGTTTTTTCAAAAAATTTTTCCCGTTTTGAATATTTCCCCGAAATCCGCCCATAATTTCCCTAAAAGATGAAAGGAAATTGTTTATTTTATGAAAATAAAAGCTTGGCAAGCGGAAATATCTCTTATTTTAGGAATGGCAGCTGCTGTTTTCTGCGCGGGATTCTGCAATTTTGAAAAGGCATACGAGGACATAACAGAGACGGTGTTCCGACTGCATATCCCTGCAAATTCGGACAGCCCGCAGGACCAGAACCTGAAACTGAAAGTCCGTGAC
The DNA here is from genome assembly GCA_947629785.1 of uncultured Clostridia bacterium. GTDB lineage: Bacteria > Bacillota > Clostridia > Oscillospirales > Ruminococcaceae > RGIG8773. The sequence goes on from CANRFB010000011.1 coordinate 37,395, forward strand.
GCGGTTCTTGAAGAAACAGCATATCTGTTTGAAAACAGCCATTCCGCCGAGGAAGCAGCCCAAGCGGCGCGGGAAAATCTTCCTCTTATACAGTCGATAGCCGAAAATACGCTCCGCGAAAACGGCTGCGATTTACCGGTACGGTGCGAAGTCACAAAAATGGAGTTCGACACCCGCGTTTACGATTCCGTAACAATGCCCGCCGGCGAATATTCCGCACTGCGAATTTCCATAGGCAGCGGACATGGGAAAAATTGGTGGTGCGTGATGTTCCCGCCGTTGTGCCTGCCCGCCGTAACGAATATTGACGAAGCACTTTCGGAATATGACGGCGTGTTCACCGCCGAAGAACTGGATATGCTTGAGGAACCGCAGAACTATCAGTGCAGATTCTATATTTTAGAACTCTTGCAGAAGCTGACCAAAGGGCAGATTATTGTAAATCACTAAAAATTTATATGATTTTTTGTGTACTAATTTTTCAAAATTCCCTTGTTAAAACTACGATTATATGGTATAATTTTAATGTATTCGAGCGCGCTATGCCCGAAAATTATCTGATAGTCGGAGGTATGTACAATGGATGGAACCGGTTTTCTCAAAACGGTAAGAGTCGGAGGATTTGATAAGAAAGACGTTCTTGCTTATGTCGATGAATTGAATACCAAAATCTACACACTTGAAGCAGAACTTGAAGAAAAGAAAGCGCTGCTTGACGGCGCAGAGGGCGGAGGAAGCGTCGATACCAGCAAGTATGACGAACTCCTTGCTTCCGATAAGGCTAAAATAAGCGAACTTCAGACAAGCAACGATTCCCTCAAGCTTCAGATGAAATCCCTTGAAGATGAAATTGCACAGAAAGACAGCGAAATAGAAGCCCTTAAACAGCAGAATTCCGAACTGGAAGACCAGCTTCAGGAAGCTAAGAACAAGGCTGCCACCTCTACGGGCGAAAGCAGCGCTATCGACCTCAGCAACGTATTCCTCGAAGCCCAGAAAACTGCAAATACTATTGTTACACAGGCTAAGGAAAATGCCCGCAAAATGGACGAAGACGCCAAGAAGCTTGCAAATCAGGTCGTTGACGACGCAAACGGCAAGGCTTCCACAATAGTAAAGAATGCCGACGAAAAAGCGTCCAAGATACTTTCCGAAGCCGAGGACAGAAGTTCCGATATGCGTGCGGCTGCCGATAAGATCAGAAAACAAGTCACCGAAGAGATCGCAGAGATCGACGAGAATGTTATCAAGCTTAAAGAAGTTCTTGAAATGTTCTCCAGTGAAAGCATACTTAAACTTGATGAAGCCAAGGCGACCATTGACAGCGCACAGGCATCACTCAAAAATGGCGCAGCTCCCGCAGGCGGCGGAAAAGCCCCTGCTAAGCCCGCTGCGGCACCCGCTCCCAAGCCTGCTGCACAGGCAAAACCCGCCGCACAGCCCGCTCCTCAGCAGAAACCTGCGGCTCAGTCTGCTCCACAGGCACAGCCCGCTCCTCAGCCTGCACCCCAGCCAAAACCGCAGGCACAGCCCGCTCCTAAGCCCAAGCCCGCTTTTGCAGGGTTTGATATGAGCGAACTGGAAAGCCTTACAAAGGCTGCCGAAGCGGAAGCTGAAGCAAGCGGTCTTGATAACGATAACAGCGAACTTCCATCAGCGGGAAGCATTAACCTTTCGGATATGTAAGTTATGTCTGAGATATACAACATAAACGTTTCCGAACTCCGCAGTTTCTGCGGGAAACTAAGAGCAGGCGACAAAGTTCTGCTGACAGGTACGGTTTACACCGCCAGAGATGCTGCTCACAAACGTTTTGATGCGCTTCTTGATAAAGGTGAACCGCTTCCCATAGATATTAAGGATTCGGTGATATACTATGCGGGTCCTACTCCCGCTCCTGCCGGAAAGCCTATAGGTTCCTGCGGACCTACAACTTCGGGAAGAATGGACAGGTTTGCCCCGCGGCTTCTTGATAACGGTCTTTGCGGAATGATCGGCAAAGGCGAACGCAGTCAGGCAGTCCGCGATGCTGTTCAAAGAAACAATGCAGTATATTTCTGCGCCATAGGCGGCGCAGGCGCTCTTGCGGCAAGCTGTATCAAGGAATGTGAAGTCGTAGCCTTTGACGATCTGGGCTGCGAATCAGTCAAAAAACTGTACATAGAAAATTTCCCGGTAACGGTTGCCGATGATTGCAGCGGCGGAGATATTTTCACCACGGGACGAGCAAAATACGCACAAACATAATATTACAAATTAAAGGCAGGAATGTTTAAATTTCCTGCCTTTTTCATGTCAAAATAATACAAAATGAGATATTTTGTATTTAAAATTTATTGTTAAAATAGCTAAAAATTTGTTATAGATATTGATTTTATTTACAAAGAATCAAAATCTTATCGGAATTTTTTTAAAATTCCTTGACTTTTTTCATAAAAAAAGGTATAATAAGTTCAAGCGTAAAGCTTAATGGTCAAGGGTCAAGTAGCTTAAATTCAGAGCGTTGTTTTTTAAGGCAAAGGTGTCGGTGTGAGTCCGTCCTCAGGTCCAAATCCAAATTATATTTTAAGCGAGGGAAATCAAAATGTACGAAGACAAGACATTAGTTTGTAAGGAATGTGGAAATGAGTTCATATTCACTGCCGGCGAACAGGAATTCTATGCGGAAAAAGGCTTTGTAAACGAGCCTCAGAGATGTAAGTCCTGCCGCGATGCAAGAAAGAACAGTGCAAGAGCGGAAAGAGAAATGTTTGAAGCTACCTGCGCTTCCTGCGGAGGAGTTGCAAAGGTTCCTTTCAGGCCAAGAGAAGATCGTCCTGTTTATTGCAGCGACTGCTTTGCTAAGATGAAAGCTGCCGAATAAGCATAAAAATTACGCGGGATCGCAAGACCCCGCGTTTATTTTTTTACTCTGCCGGAACGGTAAAGGACTTTGTATGCTTTCCGGTGACATATTCGCCGTCTATGTAGTCAAGGGAGGCGATTATGAATTTATACTCTTTCCCGCTTTCGACGTCCGTAACGGTACACTGTTCCGTGCGGACGCTTTTGTATTCCTTGTATTTGCCGCTTTCGGAGTCATACATATAAACGCGGTAGCCGTCCGCGCCGTCAACGCCGTTCCATTTTATGACTATCTTTCCTCCGCTTCTTGATACTCCCGCTTTATCGGGCGCGGGCAGGTCTTTCCCCTCCGCGGCTGCGGCGTAATTGCAGTAAATACCGTTATTCTCCGCAAATTCCGCGCCGTCGGTGCCTCTGACCGCCGTGATGCTTCCGCTGTTCTGGGTTATCGTTCCTACCGTTTCGGAATAATTCCCGCCGTCCTCGTCCCAGACGGTAATATAAAGCTTGCTGTTTCCCGTTGCCCTTACATACTTCCCTGTTCCCGACTTTGAGGAACTTCCGTACATATACCCGTAAACGTGCTTTCCCGAAACAGCGGCGGCAGGAGGAATTTCCAGACTTTCCAGAGCGGAACAGTTTACAAAAACGTCATTGTAAAGCGTTCCCGTGCCTGTAGGGAGATTTATAGAACTAAGCCTGATACATTCGGAAAAAGCGCAGCCTCCAAGCATATCCACGGTGGCTTCGCTGTCAGCAAAATTTACCGTTTTCAGCGCGGTGCAGTTTGAGAACGCGTAGCTGCCTATTCCGCCGTTTGAATCGGAATTTCCCACACTGCCGCCGAAAGTTACGGTTTGCAGCGAAGTACAGGCGTAGAACGCAGCCTCGCCTATTCCGCCTATGCTGCCGTTGAAAGTTACGGTTTTCAGGTTCGGGCAGAAAGCAAATGCCTGCTTGTCCACCCAGTACCAACAACTTGCGGGAAATGTAACTCCCGTAATATCCTTATTCCCGTAAAACGCCTGCTTTCCTATCCATGTTACACCGACAGGGATAGTGATATTCCCGCCGCTGCCCTCGTAACCCGCAACATAGCTGTCGCCGTCACTGTCGGTCTTGATTATGAATCCGTTTTCATCGGCGTAAACGGTCACGCCTTTATTTTCCGCGGGAAATATGAACATTCCCAACACGAAAGCTGCCGCAAGGACAGTTCCAAGAAATTTTCCCAGTCTCATACTTTCACTCCCGAACTGAAATAATGGTTTACGCAAGATTTGCAAGAAGCGCTTCCTCCGCCTTTTCAGGCTCGTTTCCCATAATGAAATACGCATATGAACCCTCCGTGCCGACTATCGCCGCTCCCGCGCGTTCCACATCGTCTGGGTAGAAAGCGTCCTGTTCCTGCGCTTTTGTCCTGCGCGCTTCAAGGTCGGCTTTGGCAGAAGAAACATCGTCCGCTTCAATAACTATCATTTCGGTAAGATTTGCGCTCATGGGGCACTGCATTACCACAATATTCTTGTAATTTGCGTTTTCCGTGTCAAGCAGGAAAAAGTCCGCAATAAAGTCCTTGTCGGTGACCGCTTCCATAAAAGGCCATTCCAGCCCCTCAATGGAATTCTGCACCGCTTCCAGAAGCGGGCTTGTTTCCGTTTCTCCGCTGTCCGTTTCCGAAGCTTCCCCGCTGTCGCTTTCGGAAACAGTTTCCGTATCATCGGTAACGGCGGGAACGTCCGAAGCGGTAGTTGCGGCAGTGGTTTCCTGCGTATCGGAATTATCGTTTCCGCAGGCGGAAAATCCTGCTGCGCAAACAGCCATAGCCGCGGCAAAAGCGGCAATTTTTCTGAATTTCATATTCAATTTTCCTTTCTCTTATTCTGTAATATCGGTGTTTTCTTCTGAAATATCCGTATTTTCAGCCGTTTCCGTGACCGTTTCGGAAGTTTCAGGAACGGTGGTGGTCTGCGGCGGTTCGGTAACGGAAACGGTGGTTTCCGCAGCAGTTCCCTTTGCGGTCGTTTCCTTTGTTTCTTTCGTGGTTTCCGGCTTTTCGGAAATATTTTTCTGCGTTTCCGTTTGTGAAGCAACTGGGGCAGTCGTTGTTGGAACGGTCGTTGTTACGGCAGGAGTTCTGCCCTGAGTCAACATCCTTTCGTAATATTTTACCGTTGAACGGGTGGTGGCGTGGAAAGTATTATTTGCAAAAAGCAGGTCGGTTATCCCCTTTTCTTTCAGGTAATCTTCGGCGTTGTAGGTGAAATACCGCATATCCATGATATAAATATCCTCAAAAGAACCGAACAGGAATTGCGGCAGGGCATTTCCGTAGCTGTCCTTGAATATCGCCAGCCGCCTGCCGTTTCCCGTGGAAGTGTGGACATGGGTTATTTTGGCATCACCGCCCATGAATGTGCAGTAAAGCGATGATTTCATATTTGAAAAATCCAGAAAGAAATCCGATTTTATGGGGTCGGCTATGCCGAGGATAGCATTTCCCTCACCAAGAATATAGTTATAGTACGTCACTTCATAGTCGATATTTTTCGGAACGTAGTACACAAAATCTTCGGGGTTGTTCTTTATCTCGATATCCTGAGTGTAGCCGTACATAGTTCCCACATATCCGTCCACCGTGTGCATATCATACTCGGCGGTGGAAAGTTCCGTAAACGGCACTTCCGCCGCTTCCGCAAATGCCCTTGCTGCGTAATATGCCCCTAAAGAAGTCCAGTGATGGTCTGTGCGGAAATAGATATTCTCGTTTGTGTGAAGCTGCAGCACCGAATACGCGTCAACGGAAATAACGTCCTCCGAAAGGTGTGAATAGATATTTTCGATGTTTTTCAGCTGACTTGCGTTATAGGAAGAAATGCTTTCAGGGCAGTAAAACTCCGACGATGTGGGAACTACCATGCAGTAAACGTTCACCTTGTCCCCAAAAGCCTTTTTGTACTTTTCTATTACCTGCGCGTATGCTTCCCCCACGGAAAAATTCCCGCCGTAAAGCATAAGTGCGCGGGTCCCCACAACGGCAATACCGTTATTGAGAATATTCACATTGTCGTCCTCAGGAGGCGGTTCAGTCTCTTCCGTAGTGGTCGTTTCCGCAGGAGAAACGGTGGTTTCCGCTGCGGAAATATCTGTTTCCGCAGCCGTTTCGGAAACCGTCACGGCGGGCGGTTCGGAAACAGGCGGGGCTGCCGTTCCGGTAACGGGCGGTTCCGTATAAAATTCCTCGGCTTCCGCGATTGCAACATTATGAAGCTTTATATCATTGGAGCGGAATCCCGTGTATTCCTGAATCTGCGCCGCCGCCACCATAAGACGGTCGCGCATTGGCACATTATCCCTGAAAAACAGCGTCATTTCGTCCATGAAACTGCCGTTCAGAACGGACTCAACGGTGACTTCCGGAAATTTTGCAAGTTTTCGCTGTTCAAGCTGCGATTCGCCGCTTCTCGGCAGGAAAAGTATTGCCGCTGCCGTTACCGCAAAAAACACGGAAATTACCGTCACATACAATATATCCGAAGCGCGCTTCTTTTTCCTGTCGGTGGTCTGATACCGCAAAAGCGTTTTCGGGTCTGCTGATTTTTTTCCCATGGTCTGTGTGCCTTTCTGAACTAAAATCTGAAATACAGGAACGGGTTATTCGTTCCGCTAATCAGTAACAATGTGCTTACCGTCAAAAGCAGCACCGAAGCCGCCGCTTTCCCGAAAGTGAACGCCGCCGCTGCCGCTCCGCTTTTGGCTTTAAGGGAATTTTCATATCCTGCGCGTATAAGTTTTCCAACGGGAAGCGAACATACCAGTGCCGCAATAAGCAGGTAAAGATTTCCTGTGAAAGCGTTCTGCGCCACGATGTCCCAAAGCGCATTTCCCGATATTCCGAAGATTATCCGTATGAATTTTCCAAGCCTGCCTATATCCTCAAAATAGAAAATTCCCCAACCGAATACTATAAGTATAATGCTGTATATGTGTAGGAGTATTTTGGGGATTTTATTTGCAATTTTAAGCAGAGTATATTTTTCCAGAATGATTATTACCCCGAAGTAAAGACCCCAGAGTACAAAATTCCAGCTTGCGCCGTGCCACAGTCCCGTAAGGAACCACACAATCGCAAGATTCAAAGGCTGATGACGGCGATTTCCGCCCAAGGGAATGTAAACATAATCCCTGAAAAACGAACCCAGCGAAATATGCCACCTGCGCCAGAATTCTGTTATCGACCTGCTGATGTACGGGTAATTGAAGTTTTCGTCAAAGCGGAAACCGAAACACCGCCCCATGCCGATAGCCATATCCGAATACCCCGAAAAGTCAAAGTATATCTGGAAAGTAAACGCTATCAGTCCCAGCCACGCCCCCGCCGCGGAAAGTCCGTCAAGATTTCCGTCAAGGAACTGCTCCGAAATTATGGAAAGCTGATTTGCCAGAATGACCTTTTTGCCAAGCCCCACGAAAAACCTGAACGACCCCTCCGAAACGTCCGAAAGGGTAAGATTCCTGAAAACTATTTCCTCGGCAATAGTTCCGTAACGGACGATAGGTCCTGCAATAAGCTGGGGAAACATGGAAATATACAGCAGTATCAGGAACGGATTTTTCTGCGCTTTTACATCGCCGCGGTAAACGTCCGCCAGATAGGAAATTGACTGGAACGTATAAAAACTTATCCCCACAGGCGGGATAATATCGGGCACAGGCAGGGAAAGCCCCAGAGAATTCACCGAACTTATAAGGAATTCCGAGTATTTAAACACGCATATCAGCGCGATGTTGAATGTCACGCCTGCCGCAAGAGCAGCTTTTGACGGCTGCTCCTTACGGGCTATAAGAAGCCCTGCGGCGTAATTCACTATCACGCTGAATATCATCAGAAGTATATATATCGGTTCGCCCCATGCATAGAAAAGCAGAGACGCAATTATAAGAACGGCATTTGTCACGGGATTTTCGTTTGCCGAAAACCGTCCTCTGCGGTTTTTGCGGCGGAGCTTCCCGATGAACTTATCCGCAAAGCCTGCAATCACATAAAGTACAAGAACCGCAGGCAGAAAAATATACAAGAAAAACAAGTCGGCAAAAATCATTTCCGTATACGGCTCGCAGGGAGCTCTCCTTTCTTATTCTTCCCCTGTGTCCGTGCTTTCCGCAGCAGGAACGTTACTTCTGTTTACGGGTGCTGTATTGGCGGAAGTTCCGCCGTTCATCTGTTCAAGCAATTTTGAAAGGTCTATCATCATTGTTCCGCCGTCTCCCGAAACCACTGTGGGCAGCTTGCCGTCCCACTTTTCAATATAATTGCTTATGATTATTTCGGGGGTAAGCTGTTCGGATTTTAATTTATAAGCCTCCGCTTCGGCTTCCGCCTTGGCAACGGTCTGTTCCGCCTCGACTTTTATCCTCTGCAAGTCCTGCTCGGCTTTCAGAGCGTTCTGCTGGGCGGTCTGTTTTGCCTCGATAGCCGCGTTGTATTCGGCGGTGAATTCAAAGCCCGTTATGTTGAATATCTGGATATCTATTCCGTAAGAACCTATTTTCTGACGGAGAAGATCCATCATCTGGTCGCTGACGTTCTGACGGTTGGTAATAAGTTCCTCTGCGGTGAATTTTGCGGTAACGGCTTTTACACATTCCACAACGGCGGGAGTGATGATTACCGACTCGTAATCCATGCCGATGTTCTTATAAACGCTTGCCGAATAGGAATTCAGTATCTTATAGTTTACCACGATAGTGGAAGTTACGGTCTGCAAGTCCTTTGAAGCCGAGGACGCGTCGTTGACCTCCGCTTTTTTTACCCTGTTGTCCATAAGGACTATCTGCTGAACGAACGGTATCTTGAAATGCAATCCCTCGCTAAGCACGCTGTCCGAAACCTGTCCGAGGGTGACAACAACGCCGCTGTGTCCTGCCGTAACTACCGTAAACGAGTTCAGGAGCAGCAGAAGAACTACGGCAATAACAATTATTACCGTTACTATCTTTCCAACCGACTTGCCGCCAACGTCGATAACTTTATTTTCTGCCATAAAATTACATTCCTTTCAAAACTTCGCACTTAAAACGCCAATGTGTCGCTGCCTATGTCGTCCTCGTCGGAATATTCGCTTTTGTCGTAATGGTCACCGTAAATGTTGTATTCGCTGTCGTTCATTCTGTCCCTGCCGAATGTTCTTACAAGCGCAATAATTCCCACAACAAGGGAAACTACCGATATTGCCGCCGCAAATACCGCAAGGAACTCCGTAATTCCTCCCGATTTGTATTCGCAGACCGCGCAGTTATTTGTTTTTTTCATAATTGACCGTCCTTTCTTATTTAGGAAATACCACACAAAGCCGTAGGGCTGTCTTTGTGCGGTGCTGCCTTTATTCCCCTTCAAGACCTTTCAGAGCCTTGAGTTCTTCCTTATCAAGCTTGTCAAACCTTACTTTTCCGTCCTTTATAACGGTAACGTCCTCTTTATTGTAAGTTACAGGCGGGTCCTCGGATTTTTCCTGCTTTACTTTGAGTTTTCCAGCAAGCAGGTCTACTTCCTCAACGTAGCCTTTGAAATCGGGGGTCTTGACGTAAGCGCCGACTCTCGGCGTATTCTGCCAAAGATACTCGTAAGAATCCTGCTCATATTTCAGGCAGCACATAAGCCGTCCGCAGGTCCCCGAAATTTTCGTGGGGTTCAGGGAAAGCCCCTGCTCCTTTGCCATTTTTATGGAAACGGGCTGGAATTCCCCGAGGAAACCCTTGCAGCAGAACTCCCTGCCGCATATCCCCAGACCGCCCAGAATCTTTGATTCATCACGGACGCCTATCTGCCTCAGTTCTATTCTTGTCCTGAACACCGAGGCAAGGTCTTTTACCAGTTCGCGGAAGTCCACTCTGGTTTCCGCAGTGAAGTAAAACAGCAGTTTGTTATTGTCAAAGGTACATTCCACGTCCACAAGCTTCATATCAAGCTTATGGTTCAGTATCTTCTCCTGACAAATCTTAAATGCGTTTTCCTCCTTGACTTTGTTCTGTTCAAGGACTTTCATATCCTGCGGTGTGGTTTTCCTGATTATGGGTTTCAGCGGGGCGGTTACCTGTTCGTCATCTATCATTTTGTTGGCGATCACCACTTCCCCGCACTCAACGCCGCGGGCTGTTTCCACTATAACAAGCGAGCCTATATCGAGCTTTGCGTTTCCGGGGGAAAAATAATACACTTTCCCCGCGCTTTTGAATCGTACTCCAATTATTTCGGTCATATACTGTTCCTTTCTGAACAAAATTATTCCATTACCGTGCTTGCAAAAGACGCCGCTTCAAGGGGAACGTTCGCCGTTCCTCTGCACCTTGAACAGGTCTTGTTTATCGCGTCGTGGATAGCTTCCGCACGGCGGCGGCTTATGGTTCCGGAAAGCCGCTTTGCGCCCTCCGGATCGCAGCCGGTAAGGGGGATATTTCCCAGACGTATCATGCACGCGTCGCGGATAACCTTATCCGCAAGTTCAAGAACCCGCCGCACTCTCGGACGGTCGTCGCCCACGCCGTAAAGGGCTTTCAGCAAGCCGTACTCGTTCCTGTCGGCAATTGCGGCGATGATTTCCCTGCAAAATGCAACGTTTTCCGAAAGTTCGCCGCCTGAAAGATACTCCTCGCAGCAGCCGATATTCCCATGAAAACGCATTACCGCTTCATCTATCTGTTCCTGAGAATATTTCCCCATATCAGCAAGGGCGGCTTTGCAGTCCTCCTCTGATGCTTCGGGAATTCCTATAGTTACCACTCTTGAACGTATGGTAGGCAGGAAAACATTGGCATTTACCGCCGTAAAGATAAAGCAGACCGTGTCGGGCGGTTCTTCGATGAGTTTCAGCATAAGGTTCTGGGAATTCTCCTCAATGCTTTCGCAGTCGGTGAAGATGTAGAATTTCACATCGCAGTCATTGGGCGCGACGAAAGCGTCGCAGCAGACCTGCCGTATAGTTTCGCGGTTGTAAAGCATTTTCTTGCCTGTTTTTTCGGGCTTGATAACGTCCGGATGAGTTCCCGAAAGAATACGCTTGCAGTTGCGGCATTCACCGCAGGCGTTTCCGTGTTCGCACATAAGGGTCATGGCGATATAGTCGGCGAAAGTTCTTTTTCCCACGCCCCTTTCACCGGTAAGGAGTATGGCGTGGGGAAATCTCCCTGTGCGTTTCATGGATTCAATTGCCGCCATGGGCTTTTCCTTTGAATACAGCTTCATACTTTTTCAAAACGCTCCACATCGGTGACGAAAATAGTCGCTCCGCCTACCGAAACTTCCACGGGAAAGCTGGCGCTCTGCATTTCCGCGCCCGCGAGGATAGTTGCGGGAACGTACTGTTTTCTCCGTCTGGAACGCTCCTTTATTATGCTGATTATCTCGTCCACCTTGTCGTTGTCGGCGCATATCATGAATGTAGTATTTCCCGACATAAGGAATCCGCCGGTAGAGGCAAGTTTTGTGGCAAAAAATCCCGATTTTGTCAAAGCCGAGGAAACATCATGGCTGTCGTCGTTATTTACAATTGCATATATAAGTTTCATACACATCGCTCCGTTCGTCCCTAAAGGTTGATGTACGGGCAGACCGCTTTAATGGTATGCCTATTTTCATTTTACCACATTTATTTGAAAAATGCTATATGTTTTTAAAATTTTTATAGTATTTTCATCAATAATTTCTCCCGCGGTCACCGCAGGCACGCAGGGCGGGCAGACGGAAACCGTTTCGGCGGCGATTTTTCCGAGGGAATCCTCGATATTTACCCTTTCTTTCGGTGAAAAACAGGCTTCCGCAGGTGAAAGTCCGCGCTTTAGCGGCAGAATTTGGAAATCAGGCGGTTCTATCCGTATGCGCGGCATGGGAATGGTTTCCATAGCGGCGGCAACTCTTTCAAAATCGCTCTCCGTGTTCATTGTGGAAAACATCATTACCACATGGACGGAGTCGGAATATTCCGTCTCTACTCCCCTTTCCCGAAGCCTTGCCGCAAGTTCGTTCCCCGAAAGCCCACAAGGCAGGGCGTTTACCGTAAGTTTCAGCGGCTCGGAATCAAGTATTTCATACGCCGCAGAAAGTCTTGCTTTCAGGGCGTTTACCCGTTCCGCCGTTTCCGCAAGGTCTTTCCTGAAACTTCCCGCAAGGTACTTATTGCAGAGGTCAAGGCTTTCTAAAATAAGGTAACTCGGGCTTGTACTTCCAAAAAGTGACATATTCCGTTTCAGTTCCGCGGCGGAAAAACGTTTTCCCGCATGAAGATACGCGCCGCCCGTCAGAACGGGAAGCGTCTTATGGGCGGAATCGCAGCACATATCCGCCCCCAGAGCGATGGGGTGCAGATTCTTTTCCAGAAACGCCAGATATGCGCCGTGAGCGTTATCCACCAACAGCGGAATGTCATATTTCCGGCAAATCTCGGCTATTCCCCGAATATCGGAAATTTTTCCCAGATAGTCGGGAGAGGTGATAAAAACGCAGGCGGGGTGTTTCTCCGCATTGGAAATTATTGCGTTTTCCACGTTTTCGGGGGAAATTTCGCCTGAAACGGCAGAGCCTTTCCGATATTCGGGGTAAAGCCATACAGGTTCGAGGTCAAGAAGTGCGCAGGTGTTTATCACCGAACGGTGGGCGTTCCTTGCGCAGATAAAGGCTTTCCCTCTGCCGCAGGCCGCCGAAAGCATTGCTTGTATGCAAAGGGTGGACCCGCCCGCGGAATAGACTGTTTCAGCCGTTCCGAAGAGCCGCTTTGCGTTTTCCTCGCTCTGTCTGATAATGCCTTCCGCTTCAAAAAGCGCGTCCGCGCCCTGAATTTCGGTAATATCGTAACCGAAAGCGCTGCCGAAACCGCATTCCGGCAGACTTCTTCCCTTATGCCCGGGCATATGAACGCGGGCGGCATTGCTTTTTACATAATTTTCTACAAAATCGCAAATTGGTGTATCCATATTTACCCCTTTTTTCAGAGCTGAGAGCAGGAGTCAGGCATAGTTTTGTGATTTTCAGTATAAGTATACCGTGAGGTATAGCAAAGCGTGGTCTGCAAAACCTTTCGTCTATACAGACGGAAAATTTTTATTGCAGACTTCGCCTTACTTTGCCTCACGGTATATTTAAGTTAGAAATCACTAAATAAAGCCTGACTGCCTTGTTACATATTGATGAGTCTGTTGCCCTTGTTTTCGTCCAGAAGTTCCGTAATTACTATGTTCAGGCAGGACATATCAAATGAAAGGTCATAGACTCTGTCCGCGCCTATTACCGCCACAAGCGGTCGAAGCGGCTGGTCGGGATAGTTTTTCATAACATACGCCGTTTCCCCGTTTGAAAGCTTTACTTTCGCGCCTGTGGGGAACGGTGCAACTTTCCTTAGAAACGCCCTTACTATCCTTTCGTCAAAATGCGTGTCAACACTTCCCATAATAAGCTCTATGGCTTCATTGGGCGGACTCGGTATTCTGTACGGGCGGTTTGACGTCAGCGCGTCATAAACGTCCGCAACTGCAAGTATACGGGCATAAGGGTGTATCTGGTCGCCTTTCAGATGGTTCGGATAGCCTGAACCATCAAGTTTTTCGTGGTGACCGACTATTCCCTGATATACGTTATCGTTTACAAGATGCCGCTCCTGAAGATGTTTTGCAGCATAAACAGGGTGCATCTTTACCACGTTGAATTCCTCATTGGTAAGCCGCCCCGGCTTGTTGATTATTTCTATTGGAATAGCAACTTTTCCTATATCGTGAAGGAGTCCCGCAAGACCCAGATCATTCAGCATTTCGTTTGTAAATCCCAGTTCCATGCCGATGGCAATTGACATTATAGCAACACTGAGACAATGATGATATGTATAATCATCATACATTTTTATGTCGGATATATTAATAAGTATATCCTTTTGCGAAGAAAGGTTATCAATAAGGTTCTGAGTGGTGTTTCCCACCGACTCAATATCTCTTTTCTGGACACCTTTGCTGGTGTCGATAAAATTATCCGCAAGGCTGTGGATATTGTTTATAGCTTCCTTTTTTATCTGTTTATTTATGGAAGAAATGACACGGACTTCACTTCTTACGGTATCGATATACGCGCCGTCCAGTTTGGCACTGCAAAGTTGAGTAATCTGCATATCGGTGAGCTTCTGCCCTGTTTTCATTGTAATGGACGAAGCGATGGACGGTTCATAAAAGTGAATATCTCTTGCGAGACACATACCGGGAAGCAGCTCTTCGGAACGGACAAAAACCATTTTTTAGCACCTCCGATAAAAATAAATATATCTCCGGCATTACTGCCGGAGATATTGCTAAAGTAATATTGAGCATCCGGTACACATATTATTATGTAAAGACAAGCATTTTATTTCTTGAGCTGTGTGATACAGTCAGGACAGATATACTTGCCCTTGAACTCAACAATATTTTCATCGTTTCCACAGAAAGCGCAGGCCTGTTTGTATTTCTTGAGAATGATCTTGTCGTCCTCGACATAAATTTCGAGAGCGTCTTTTTCACCAATACCGAGACCCCGTCTTAACTCGATGGGAAGAACGATCCTTCCGAGTTCATCTATTTTTCTTGTGATTCCTGTTGCTTTCATTTCAGCACCTCCTGAATTTTTCTTATTAGTATCATTATAGCTTATTTTGTATATATATGTCAAAAAACATTGTGTTAATAATTATGACTTTTTTTTGAACATTTGGAAATAGTTCGCTTTGGATAAAGTTTCCATCAAGGCTTGAAAAATCCCCGAAATTCCAAGAAAATTTCCGTATGATAATCGTTTACATAAAAACGGGATTGAGATATTTTACCAAGAATATTATGTTAATAAAATATCAATCCTGTTAATTCGGCACTATTTTAAAGGAGTAAAGCATGATAAACCGTATATTTGCGATAATGCTTGTTTTGTCGGTAATCTTCGGCGCGGCAAGCGGAAATATGGGACAGGTATGTGACGCGGCGCTGAATTCCTGCGTTGAAGCCGTTGACCTGTTTCTCTATCTTCTGGGCGGAATGTGTATGTGGGGCGGACTTATGCGTATTGCCGAAAAAGCGGGCATTACCGATATGTTGTCGGAACTGTTCAAGCCGCTTCTGAAACACATTTTCAAGGAGCTTGACCTGAACGGCATGGCATTCCGAGCTATATGTATGAACATTACCGCCAATCTTCTCGGGCTGGGGAACGCCGCAACACCCCTCGGGCTTGAAGCCATGCGCCGCCTTGAACAGGAGGAACATCCCGGCGGCACCACCAGCAGGAACATGATAATGTTTATAGTTCTGAACACCGCTTCAATAACGCTTATCCCCACGACAGCCGCTTCCCTGCGGATACGTCACGGTTCTGCCGCGCCTATGGAAATACTTCCCTGCGTGCTGTTCACATCAGCCTGTGCGCTTGCGGCAGGACTTATCTCCGCGGCGGCGCTTGATAATATTTCCAAAAGGAGGAAACCAAAATGAGTACATATGTGATACCTGTATTTATAGGGCTGATAATGGTTATCGGGCTTATAAAGAAAGTGGACGTTTTCGGGGAATTTGCAGACGGTGCGAAAGACAGCATAGGCGCGGCGTTTGAGATACTCCCCGCCCTTATCGCGCTTATGACGGCAATAGGAATGTTCAAGGCGTCGGGTGGGCTTGATATGCTTTCTACGCTTGTTTCGCCGCTGACGGATATGTTAGGATTCCCCCGTGAATGTATACCCTTGGCGCTGATACGCCCCATATCTGGAAGCGGCGCCCTTGCGGTATTTGAGACGATACTTACGGAAGTTTCCCCTGACAGCTATGCGGGACGTGTTGCAAGCGTTATCATAGGTTCCACCGAAACGACATTTTACACGATAGCGGTATATTACGGAATAACCAAAGTCAGAAACACGCGGCACGCAATAGCTTCCTCACTGACGGCGGACTTCACGGGATTCATACTAAGCGCGCTTACGGTAAGGTTATTTTTGCACTAAAATGTGCATTATCCGGCTCAGATATGCGAATAATTTGTCAAAAGTGACAAATATTTAATAAAACCTTGACAAGCAGGGTTGAATTTGGTATAATAATTAAGCGTTGTAAAAACAGCATATTTGAGCCATTAGCTCAGTCGGCAGAGCATTTGACTTTTAATCAAAGGGTCTGGGGTTCAAATCCCCAATGGCTCACCATTGCGTACACATCCGAACCCCAAATAAAGTGGTTCAACAACGTGTTTTGCATAAGTTTTGACATCTCAAACAAGATGTAACCGCAAAGAAAAACAGTGTCACTTTTATATGGCACTGTTTTTCTTTATGTTTAAAGTATGATTACATATTCCTCTTGTAAAAGTTTTTGACCTATGCAGTAGATTATGCTTTCCGCTTTATCGAGAGATTTATAAACGCCGATGATGCTTTTTTCCGTGTAACCCTCGTTATCGTTTATAACTACAACTTGGTATTTATCGTCTGTTTTTTCCACGAAAATGGTTTTAAGACTATCAAGTGGGATATTAAGCAGCCTGCGTCTGTCATCTGTTACAATAATCATTTTTTAACCTCCTGTCTCGTGTCGGGCGTTATACAATCCTGAACTGGAAAAACAGCGATCCCCTCCGCCATTCCGTGCATCCGGGTCTGCTTTTCAAAGAAAGACAACACTCTTTTCAGCGTGTAGCTTTTGTTATCGCATTTCGGTTTGCGCGGTGTAACAATGACTGACCCCTTTACCACTGCAAGCAGCGTGAACCGCCGCACGCCTGAAACACGCCCGTTTAAATCACGTATCGCGATCGACACCGTTTCTCCCGACCAAACTTTTATTTTGCCTATCTTCATTCTGCGTCTGCCTCCTTTACTTTATCAATAATTTCGGCATACGCGCCCTTTAACGTCCCGCCTGTCTGGA
Source organism: uncultured Clostridia bacterium (assembly GCA_947629785.1). Classification (GTDB taxonomy): domain Bacteria; phylum Bacillota; class Clostridia; order Oscillospirales; family Ruminococcaceae; genus RGIG8773. Next base: position 54,159 of record CANRFB010000011.1, read on the forward strand.
TTATGCGGTATGTAATGTTGACGGGACCTTTGCCGATCACCTCACCTAAACCAAAGGATCTCATACGCAC
>CANRFB010000012.1 GCA_947629785.1 uncultured Clostridia bacterium
TAATCAACTTATTCGCAAAATTAAATTCATAATTTATTTACTTTTTGAAATGCCGGAAAAATTTCTCCCTACCCCCTTGAAATTTTCTCCGAAATATGCGATAATTTTTAATAGTATATCTCACCCGAAAGGAATTTATAAAAATGAACTTCTTTGCAAAGTCCAAGGACACGATTATTCTCGCCCTGAAAGGCATGGCTATCGGTATCGGAAACGCTATCCCCGGGGTAAGCGGCGGCACTATCGCCGTTGTTACAAAAATTTTTGACAGGCTTATCGAGTCTATCGTTCCGAATATCAAAAAACTTATAAAGAACCTGCCGTTCCTGCTGCCTGTGGGTATCGGCATGGCGGCGGGAATTTTCCTGACGGCGCTGCTTCTGGAACACCTTTTTGAAAATTACTATGTTCCCACGCAGCTTTTCTTCATGGGACTCATTCTCGGAAGCGTTCCCACTGTCTACCGCGAATGCCGCAAGGACGGCGGGAGAGTCCGTCCCGTGAACCTTATACCTTTCTTTATAGGCGCGGGGGTAATGATATTCCTGCTGTTTGCGGGGGAGGGCAGAAGCCTTTTCAGCGAGGACGGCTCGCTTACTTTAAGTGACGCATGTCTTTACATAGTTATGGGAATTATCGGCGCGGCGTCCATGATAATTCCCGGCATAAGCGGTTCAATGGTAATGAAGATCTTCGGCGCATATGATTCCATAATTTCCGCCGTTGCAAACCTGAATATCCCCGTTCTTGCCGTTTTTGCCGTGGGTGCGGTGATAGGACTTTTCGGTGCGGTGAAACTTATAGACGTTGTTCTCAAAAAATACCGTCAGGGTACTTACTGCCTTATTCTGGGATTAATTGCAGGGTCAATTTTCCATATATATCCGCAGGAGTTCCGATTCAACGCGCAGGGAATCGTGGGAATAGTTCTGCTTCTGGTTGGAATGGCTGTGCCGTTCCTTACGGAACTTCCCGCTAAGCTGAAAAAAGATTGAGAAAGGGTGGATTTTTATGAACGTTACAAGACTTTTCAATGACGGTTGGGAATTTTCCAAAAATCCCATTGATACTGAGTATTCGGAGAATCTGGACTGGAAACGGGTGGACATTCCCCACGACTGGCTTATTTATCAGGTGAAGAATTTGTATGAAACTTCCACGGGCTGGTACAGGAAGTCCTTTGAGTATTCAAAAAAGCCCTCCTGCCGCGCCGCCGTACGCTTTGAAGGCGTTTACATGGACAGCAGCGTCTATGTTAACGGAACTCTTGCAGGCGACTGGAAATACGGCTATTCCACCTTTGAATTTGACATTACCGACCTGCTGAAAGACGGGGAGAACCTTATTACCGTCCGTGTGAACTACTGCAGTCCCAATTCAAGATGGTATTCGGGCGCGGGTATATACCGCAATGTTTATTTCAAGGAATACAACGAGTGCCACATTGTAAGCGATGGAGTTTACGTAAGCTCGGACATTGACGGGAACGTCACCGTTTCCGCCGAAGCAGAACGTCCCGGGAATATTCCCGTCAGCGAACTTTCGCTGCGTATGGCAATTATGGACGGAGACAAAGTACTTGCGGAGAAAACCTCCCTTTGCTGCGCGTTTGACAAAAGTCAGCTGCCCGTTGTCCGTGACGGCTGTAAATATTCGGTAAATACCAATGTTCTGAATATAAAAGACCCGATTTTGTGGGATATTGACGACCCGCATTTGTATAAATGTATCTGCGAACTTATCCGCGGCGGCGAAGTCATTGACCGCGCGGAAACAAGATTCGGCGTGAAAAAGGCGGAATTCACCTCTGATAAGGGATTTTTCCTCAACGGCAGACAGGTGAAACTCCACGGCTGCTGCGAACATCACGACCTTGGCGCACTGGGCGCGGCTGTGAACCGTCACGCCATCGAAAGAAAACTGAAAACTCTCCGCACCATCGGAATAAACGCTATCCGCACAAGTCACAATATGCCCGCTGCTGAACTTATGGAACTTGCGGACGAAATGGGCTTTTTAGTGCTTTCCGAGGGCTTCGATATGTGGGAAAAGCACAAGACCGACTATGACTACGCGGGATATTTCCCCGATTGGATAGAAAAGGACGTTGCCTCGTGGGTACGCCGCGACAGGAACCACCCCTCACTTATCGGCTGGAGTATTGGTAACGAGATATATGACACCCACGAAAGCGAACGCGGTCAGGAAGTAACTTCCCTGCTTATGGGGCTTGTCCGCAGACATGATCCGCGGGGAAACGGCATTGTTACCATAGGTTCTAACTTCATGCAGTGGGAAAATGCCCAGAAATGTGCCGACATTCTCAAAGTTGCGGGCTATAACTACGCGGAACGGCTTTACGAAGAACATCATGCCGCCCACCCCGACTGGAAAATTTACGGTTCGGAAACGGCTTCAACCATTCAGAGCCGCGGCATATATCATTTCCCGCTGTCCCAGACGGTACTTGCGGACGATGATGAACAGTGTTCCGCGCTGGGAAACTGTTCCACGGGCTGGGGCGCGAAAAATACCGAAGCCTGCATTATTCCCGACCGCGACGCGGAATTCTGCGCGGGACAGTTTATCTGGACGGGCTTCGACTACATCGGCGAACCTACTCCCTATTCCACCAAAAACAGCTATTTCGGACAGTTTGACACGGCGGGCTTCCCGAAAGACAGCGCGTTCATCTACCGTGCCGAATGGACAAGCTATAAAACTTCGCCCTTTGTGCATATTTTCCCCTACTGGGATTTTATCGAGGGACAGGACATTGACGTGCGGGTAACTTCCAACGCGCCGAAAGCTGCGCTTTTCTTCAACGGCGAAAAGATTGCCGAAAAGGACATAGACCATGTTCACGGCAAGGAACTTACCCTTGACACTGTTATAAAATACCAAAAAGGCGAACTTCTTGCCGTTGCATATGACGAGAACGGAAAGGAAATCGCCCGCGACGTGCAGAGGTCTTTCGGGAATACCGAGGAACTGCGGCTTGTTCCCGATAAGACGGAGCTTTCCGCGGACGGCACCGACCTTATTTTCGTGGAAATTTCCGCATACGACAAGGACGGAAATTTCGTTGCCAACGCCAATGACCGCGTTTTCGTGGAAGTTACTGGAGCGGGTCGGCTTGTGGGACTGGACAACGGCGATTCCACCGACTATGAGGAATACAAAGGCATTTCCCGCCGTCTGTTTTCGGGAAAACTCCTTGCGATAATCGCCGCAAAGACCGAGGCGGGCGACATTAACGTGAAAGTCACTTCTCCCGCCGTAAAGGACGCTTTCCTTACACTGAAAGCCGTTCCTGCGGAAGTTCCCGAGGGCGTTTCCGCTATTATGGAAAATTCCCCCGCTGTTTCCGACTGCCCCGACGACAAGGGAGACATTCCTATACGGAAGATAGAATTTTCGGGCGAAAGCAGGACTTTCACTTCCGATATGCGGGAGATAACTTTCCAAACAAAAATTTATCCCGAAAACGCGTCCTACAAGAATGATGTGGAATATCGTGTCACTACCGTTCTGGGAATAAACTCCAACCTTGCGGAGATAGTTTCCCATGACGAAAATTCCGTTACGGTGAAATGCAAAGGCGACGGGGAATTTTACCTGCGAGCCCTCTGCAAGAACGGCACAGACAAGTACCATATCCTTACGCCCATGCTTCTGAAAGGCGAGGGACTGGGAGCGGCATCCTTTGACCCCTATGGATTTGTTATAGGCGGACTTTTCACCGTTCAGAGCGGCAATGCGGGCAACGGTATCGAACGTGGCGCGGCTTTCGCTTGGGAAAACAGCTGGTTCGGCTTTGAAAATGTGGATTTCGGTACTTTGGGAAGCGACACGGTGACCGTTCCCATTTATGCAAACTGCACCACCCCCGTGCAGATACGTTTCTATGACGGGATTCCCGATGACGGCGGCGAACTTATAGGGGAATTCACCTACCACGAGCCGCCCGAATGGCTTACTTACAAGCCCAATACTTTTAAATTAAGCAAAGTTCTGAAAGGCGTTCATACATTTGTTATGGAATCGTCTGACGGCTTCCATGTAAAGGGATTCAGCTTTGAAAAGGCCGAAAAGGAATTTGCGGAGATACGAGCCGTTGACAGCGACCGCATTTACGGCGACAAATTCACCGTGGAAAGCGATGCGGTAACGGGTATCGGAAACAACGTGCTTCTTGAATTCGGCGAGTTTGATTTCACCGAAAAAGCCCCCTCCAAGATAGTTATTACGGGGCGTTCCGTTCTTGACCTGAACAGCATACACATAATTTTCGACGGCGAAAGCGAAACGCGGATACTTGCGGAATTTGCGGGAGCGGATAATTACACGCCCAGAGAGTTCCCAATAAAGGGCATTTCGGGAAAATGCAAGGTGTCCTTTGCGTTCCTGCCGGGAAGCAACTTTGATTTTGAAAGTTTCAGATTTGAGTAAAGGGGTAAGCTGACTTATGAGTGAGCTTCGTGTCAGGGCAATAATTCTGATATTGTGCATTGTTGTGCTTGCACTGGTGGCATTTGTGTTTGTGAGAAACGACAGCGGGGAAAGTTCAGGAACGACCGACGCGTATGCCGAAATTTCCGGAACGGAGGCCGCCGCAGTCACGGAAACCGTAACTTCCGCTGCGGAAACTTCCGTAACGTTCACCGAAAGCGAAACAACAGCTGTTCCCACGGAAACGGAGGTTTCCGATTCGGAAAGCGAAAGCACTTCCGCAAGCAGGACAATCATAACAAGCCGCGTCCGGAAAGAATATGACAACAATTCGGTTTACATTGATATGGAGAATGTTCTCCAGCTGCCCGAACTTCCCGTTGGCTGCGAAATCACCGCCCTGACCATTCTCCTGCGGCATTACGGTTTTGACGCGGAAAAGACCGACCTTGCCAAGAATTATCTTCCCACAAGCTGGGGAAATGTCCGTTACGAGGACGGAAAGACTTACAAGGACAGCTTCTTTGACTACTTTATAGGCGACCCGTTCAGCAGGGGCTACGGCTGTTTCTCAAACGCAATTGAAAAGGCGGCAAACGCCTATATTGCCGACCATGGCGGTGGATTTGAAGTGAAGAATATCTCGGGTTCGCACCCCGATGTGCTTTATGACTATCTTGCGGCGGGAACGCCCGTACTCTGCTGGGCAACGGACGGAATGATAGAGCCCGAGTATTACGAAACATGGTACGACAACGAGACGGGGGAACAGCTTGACTGGTATCTGAACGAACACTGTTTCGTGCTTGCGGGATTCAATATGAGCGGCGACATTGTGACCCTTAATGACCCCATGAAAGGCATTATCGACTACAATATAAACAAGTTTGAAACGCGTTACGACCAGATGTACAGGCAGGCAATAGTAATAATTCCCACAGGCGGCGAAGTTCCCGCGGAAACCACGGAAACGGCTTATTCCGAAACGGAGTATTCCGAAGCGGAGGAGAATATTCCCGACTACGAAGAACTTCCCGAAAATGAATAAATTTTTTTGTCGGGCTGCAAATTTCTACTTTCGGAAGTTTGCAGCCCGATTTACTGTTTCGTAACAATTTGAAATTATTTATGCAATAAAATTTTGCAATTCCTGCAAATAAGTTGAACAATATAGCTAAAAACCTCATAAAATGCAAGTTCAAATATAAAAAGTTGCATAAACTTTCAAAAAAGGCTTGACATTCAGTCGGAAACGGCATATAATAGAATCATAGAAAACAGCAAGGGTGCTGTAAGTAAATTGCAAAGGCGCAGTTTACTTGCAGCACCCCTTCTTGTTTCAAAATTTCCCAATATTTTAGGAGGGGTAAAATATGGACGCAAATTTACTTGACACCATTTCTTCCGAAGTCAACAGCGGCGTGTTCTCCATATGGTATCTTATAGGAGCGGCACTGGTATTCTTCATGCAGGCGGGCTTCGCAATGGTTGAAACAGGCTTCACAAGAGCCAAGAACGCGGCAAACATCATTATGAAGAACCTTATGGACTTCTGTATCGGTGTGCCGATGTTCGTCCTGATAGGTTTCGGACTTCTCATGGGAGAGGACGTTCTGGGATTTATCGGAAAACCCGGTTTCGATATTTTCACTTCATATGATAATTTCGACTGGTCATCATTCGTATTCAATATGGTTTTCTGCGCTACCACAGCGACTATCGTTTCCGGCGCAATGGCTGAAAGAACAAAGTTCCTTTCCTACTGCGTATATTCCGGAGTCATCAGCGCGCTTATCTATCCTATTGAGGCACACTGGATATGGAATTCGGACGGTTGGCTTGCACAGCTTGGTTTCCACGATTTTGCGGGTTCATGTGCAATTCACATGGTAGGCGGTATTTCCGCGCTTATCGGCGCTAAAATCCTTGGACCGCGTATCGGAAAATTTGTCACCGACAAGAAAACAGGCAAGGTAACAAAGGTAAATGCTATTCCCGGTCACTCACTTACTCTCGGCGCTCTGGGCTGCTTTATCCTCTGGTTCGGCTGGTACGGATTCAACGGTGCGGCTGCCACAACTCCCGCACAGCTGGGTTCGATATTCCTTACGACTACTATTGCTCCGTCCGTTGCAACGGTGGTTTGTATGATATTCACATGGATAAAGTACAAGAAACCTGATGTTTCCATGTGTCTGAACGCTTCTCTTGCAGGTCTGGTAGGTATCACAGCAGGCTGCGACGTTATGGACGCGGCAGGTGCCTGCGTTGTAGGCGCAGTTTCCGGACTGTTGGTAGTATTTGGAGTATGGCTCCTTGATAATGTTCTCCACATTGACGACCCTGTAGGCGCAGTTGCCGTACATATGATGAACGGTATCTGGGGAACAGTAGCGGTAGGACTTCTTGCAAATCCCGTTGTTCCCGAATACGGCATTGTAAACAAAGCCGGCGCAACCATAGGCGGTCTGTTCTACACAGGTAATGCTGAACTTCTCGGACTCCAGTGTCTGGGTGTTCTCACGGTAGGCGCTTGGACTGCTGTTACAATTACAATTACATTCCTTATTATAAAAGCAACTATCGGACTCCGCGCTTCCGTTGAGGAGGAAACAAGAGGTCTGGATATTACGGAACACGGTCTGGTTTCTTCCTATGCGGACTTTATGCCTGCGTTAAACGCAAACAATATTGCGGTATTCACAGGCGCAACAACTTCGGAAACTCCTGCTCCCGCAGCTGCGGCAGTACCCGTTACTGTTTCCGAAAGACCCCATATCGAACGGCTTTCGGATGCAAAGAACAAGTATACCAAGATTTCCGTTGTCTGCAAGCAGAATAAGTTTGAGGACCTGAAACGCGAACTGGGCGAAATTGGTGTAACAGGTCTGACGGTAACCCAGATTCTTGGCTGCGGAACTCAGAGAGGCGCAGGCGAAATGTACCGTGGTGTTCCTGTAGAAACCACTCTGCTTCCAAAGGTAAAGGTAGAAGTCGTTGTCTGCAAAGTTCCGGTTGAAACAGTAGTCGAAGCCGCAAGAAAGGCGCTTTACACGGGTCATATCGGCGACGGAAAGATTTTCGTATACGATGTTGAGGACGTTGTAAGAGTAAGAACAGGCGAAAGCGGTTATGACGCGCTTCAGGACGCAGAAGAATAACATTTCCGGCATTTTCGGATAGATTCATCAGACAAAAAATACGTATCGGTTTGGGTTTGACCGATACGTATTTTTTTATTGAAATTTACTTACTGTTTTACGAAATGTATTACTTGGGAAGCAAAATCTCCGTTAAGTCCGATGAAAATTCCCGCGTTCATAAGTGCTGTGCCGCTGTGAATTTCGCCGTTTGTCATGTTCTTGTACATGGCATCGGGGTCAAGTCCTTTTAACTTTACCCGCCTGTTGCGGTAATTTGGTCTGCCAAGCACCTGCACAAAAGTGAATACCGCTTCGGACTTATCTTTTGCCACAAATATCCAAGCGTCCCACATATTGTCCTCGAAAATATTTCCTATGCGGTACTGGTCGCCTGTTCTTAAAATGGGGTTGTACTTGTTGAATTCGGCTATCTGGGCGGGGATAGCGTCTCTGTCCTCTTGGGGAATTTTTGTAATATCCAGTTCATAGCCGAATGTTCCCACCATGGCGACATTTCCTCTTGTGGAGAAAGGAGTGGAACGTCCTACCGTGTGGTTCGGGCAGTCGGAAACGTGGGCGCCCATTGCAGAAGCGGGATAGCAAATTGAAGTTCCGTGCTGTATTTTAAGGCGTTCAATAGCGTCGGTATCATCGGAACACCATATCTGGGGCGAATAGTACAACATTCCCGCATCAAATCTTGCGCCGCCGCCCGAGCAATTTTCAAGAAGAATGTGGGGATAGTCGGTGGTAAGTCTGTTCATCAGGTCATAAACGCCCAGAACATACCTGTGCCACAGTTCCCGCTGACGGTCTTTCGGAAGTGAGGCAGAACCGACTTCGGTAAGCTGACGGTTCATATCCCACTTGATGTATTCTATATTTGCGCTGTCGAGGATATTTTTCATAAGTCCGTAAATGTAGTCGCGGACTTCCTTGTTTGAATAGTCAAGAACATACTGTTCCCGGGACATGGTAAGTTCTCTGCCGCGGATCTGTATTGCCCATTCGGGGTGCGCTTTATATAAGTCACTGTCGGGAGAAATCATTTCAGGCTCGAACCATATGCCGAACTTCATTCCCAGTTTGTTTACCTCGTCAACGAGGTATTTCAGCCCGCCCTTCAGCTTCTTTTCGTAAACGTACCAGTCGCCGAGGGAACTGTTATCCGCGTCTCTGTGACCGAACCAGCCGTCGTCCATAACAAGCATTTCAATGCCCAGCTTGGAAGCTTCCTTGGCAATTGCAATAAGCTTGTCGGTATCAAAATTGAAATAGGTGGCTTCCCAGTTGTTTATAAGTATCGGACGGCGCTTGTCCTTGTATTCGCCGCGGATAAGGTGTTCTCTGTAGAGGTCGTGGAACGTTCTGGACATTCCGCCGATGCCCTCGCAGGAATATACCATTACCACTTCGGGCGCGGTGAAAGTTTCTCCCGATTCGAGAAGCCAATTGAAATCAAAGTGATTTATTCCCATTACCGCGCGGGTGCATTTATGCTGTGTAACTTCCGCCTGTGCGAAGAAGTTTCCGCTGTAAACAAAGTTGAAGCCGTATGCTTCGCCCATATCTTCGTCCGCATTGTGGGAAACAAGCGCCATGAACGGGTTGTTCTGGTGGGAAGATTCGCCTTTTACAGAATCAATGCCTTGTTTTCCGTGGTGGAGTTTTGAACGTTCGAGAACCCGTTCTCTTGCCCAGCTTCCGTTTAAAGTGATAAGGTCGTAACCGTCGTTATCGAAATCCACACAAGCGGAAAGAACTCTTTTCACGTTAAGAGGTGCGTTTCCCGAATTTTTCAGGCGGACGCTTCGGGTGATAACGTTCAGATTTTCAAAAGCCGTATAAACAAGAACCACTTCCAGCCCCGTATGCTTGTCAATGCAGTTAAGTTCGAGAGTTTCCGCTTCGTCCTCCTTTGCGAAAGTTGCGGGAAGTCCCTCAAGAGCGGGTTTGCCCTTGTAAATTTTATGGGAAACATAGCGAATGTCGCAGGTAGTCATGCCGTCATTGTCCATTACCATAAGGCAGGGTTCGCGGTAGTCGCCTGTTCCGTGGCAGGGATATTCAAAAGCGGTGGCGTCCATGAACGTTCCCTTGTCGCGGAGGTTGGTTTTCAGAGTCCATGGGTTTTCGGTCAGCCGCAGAAGATATGTAAGGTCGTCGTCGGGTATCTTCTTTCCGAAATATCCGTGAATGATATAGCCGTCGTCAAGGACTCCCAGAACGTAGCTTGTGTCCTTGGCGTTCAGGGTGAACATTTTCAGGTCCTCGGCATAGGAAACATTCCCGTTTATCTGCCATGCCCATCTTTCGTAGTCTTTGTGGAATTCTTTGAATAAAATGCCCATGTTTATCGCTCTCCTTATGAATTTGATTTTCCTGTTCTATTGAGAATTTTCTTTAACGTACTTAAAACTGCGCCGAAATTGAAAACCGTTATTATCACGAACAGCAGCGCAAGCCACAGGTAAACAAGTTTCGGTTCGGTAATTGCAAGAACTGCCATTCCTATGATAATAAGCGTGTTTATAATTGTTCGGATATGCCCTGCATTAAATTTTATCATATTTGTAACGTCAAATATCCGCACCGCAAAGCAGGAAGCATACGCCGCCGCAGTTGCGATTGCCGCCCCATATGCGCCCCATCTCGGAATGAATATAAGATTAAGGATAATATTCACCGCCGCCGCAATTGCGCTCGTCCACATGGAATTCATGGACTTCTTCTTGACATTGTAAACGCTTGAAGCAAACTGGCAAAGGCACTGGAAAACCATGGCAATAACAAGTATAGGCGTATAATGGTAGCCGTAGATATAGTTCTTTTCGGGGTCGTTATCCACAAGAAGATATGTAAGGGGTTTCACAAGCATGATAATTCCCGCGGCGGCTATCATCAGTGCGGAACTGTACGCGCTGTAGATCTTTCCGTAAAATTTGGGAAGTTCCTTGTCGTTGCGGTTCTCGATAGCGGACATCTGCCACGCTTGAAAGAAAAGCGTGGTAAACATCAGCAGAAGCGTTGGTATCTTGTAGGACGCGCTGTAAATGCCGTTTTCCGATTCGCCCCACATAGATATTACGAACAATCTGTCCGACGCGGAAGTTATCCACCAAAGCACATAAGTTGGTATAAGCGGAACGGAATATTTTAACATCTCCTTGAAAACTTTCTTTGCAAAGTATCTGAAATCAAGGTATTTGTGCAGTCCTGCCACAACCGTCAGCCCGATGAACGAAAGCGCGTCGGAAATGATTATGGAAAGGATATACCCGTTTATTCCCATATCGAGGAATTTAAGCAGTATAACGTTGCTGATAACGATAGTCAGTGTGGAAAGTATACCGTCCAGAGCGAAAAGTTTCACATAGCCTTTTGCCCGCACGAAGTTGGAAGCTATTTGTCTGAAACAGGAGAAATAGCAGTACACATACAGCAGGAACGAATACCCCGCGTACATTCCCGAAAGGTTGAAAAGCGGTGACAGAAGCGCAAGCACGGCAAGTCCCATTACCGTGGAAGTTATTGCGGTCGTATAGACAGTCCTGCCATCGTAGCCCTTATCCATTCCAAAGCGGATAACGGCGTCCGCCATGCTCATGGTAACGATAGGGTAGAGGATATTCACCGTCTGGTAAAGCAGGTCGGCGGTGCTGTATTCCGCGCTGGTCATACAGCCCGTATACAGTCTTATAAGGAAGAAACTAAGGAATTTCGCCCCGAAACTGCCTATTGCGAAAATCAGCGTATTCCCCGCTAATTTCTGATATTTGTTCATAGAAACGTTACAACTCCAAAGCAATTAAAGTTCGATATATTTTTTATTTTCCCTGTTGCGGAGTTCGACAGCCGCTTTGACAAAGGAAACGCCGCCGAGGGAAACAGCCGCAAGGAATATTATTCGCCACAAAGTTTTCATATTATTACGCGCAGAAGCGCTCTCCTTTCAAAATCTCACTAAATAGTATAACACATTTTTCTTCGGAATGGAATAGGTTTTTTAAATTTTGGCGGAAATTTTCAAAAAACCTATTGACAAGCAGATAATATCGTGCTATAATTGTCATCAATGAGATATAGTAATATACGTTAATATACTACAATATCACAAATAACAAAAGGAGGAGTCGAAGTGGAGTTTTCACAAAACAATGATAAGATGATATACGTTCAGCTGGCGGAATGGCTTGAGGACGAAATTCTGGCGGGAACGTTCCCCGAAGGGTCGAGAATACCCTCGGCGGCGGATATTTCCGCAAATTTCAAAATAAACCACATTACAGCACTGAAAGGCGTGGGTCTGCTTACGGACAGCGGCATCATCTACAAAAGCCGCGGCGTGGGTATGTTCGTTGCCGAGGGCGCGGTGAAAAAATTGCAGGAACGCCGCCGCGGGGAATTTTGCGAAAGATTTCTGAAAACTGCTGTTTCCGAAGCAAAAAAATTAGGCATCGGCATTGATGAAATTTGCGGAATGATAAGGGAGGTATACGGAAATGAGTGAACTCGTTATTGAAAATATCATTAAAACATACGGCAAAAACACCGTTCTGGACGGGGTCTCAGCCAAGTTTGAAAAAGGTCACAGCTACGGTCTGCTTGGTCGGAACGGCGCGGGAAAATCAACGCTTATAAACATCATCATGCAAAGGCACGCCCGTAACGGCGGCACTATTACTCTTGACGGCGAAAAGCTCGACAATAATGACAGGCTTCTGTCAAGACTGTTCTGCATGAACGACAGCAGCCTTTACCCTTCGGACTTTAAGGTAAAGACAGTTTTTAAAATTACCGCGCCCATGTATGAAAAGTTCGATCTTGAGTATGCGGAAAAACTTGCGGAAGCATTCGGACTGGACATGAACAAGCGGCTGAGACAGCTTTCCACGGGATATAACACTATTTACAAGGTAATTCTTGCGCTTTCGTCAAATGCGGATTACATTTTCCTTGACGAGCCCGTTCTGGGAATTGACGTAAATCAGCGGGAACTTTTCTACAAGACCCTTGCGCGGAAAATGTCCGAGGGAAATTCCTGCTTTGTAATTTCCACTCATATTATCGAGGAAATGCAGAATCTTATCGAGAAAACCCTTATTCTCCGCGACGGAAAGATAATTCTCAATGACGAAACGGAAAATATCCTGAGCAGATACGCCGCCGTTTCGGGAAAAGGCGAGCTTGTGGATAAATTCACCGAAAACAGGAAAATCATCTGCACCGAAAGTATGGGAAATTTCAAAAAGGCTGTGTTTGAAATTGCGGATAAAGAAAAACTTTACGATATTCCCGCGGAACTTTCCGCCGACAGCGTTGACCTGCAAAAGGTTTTCTACTATCTTACAGGCGGTTCTCCCGAAGAAACGGCTTGAAAGGGGCGGTGATTATGCAGAAAAGAGACAAGGGTCTGATACGGATATTTATATTTTCGGCGGCGGTGGTAATGCTTCTGCTTACGGGCGTGTGGCTTGTTACGAATCGGTTCATAATCGGTCTTGCGGAAGTGGACAGGGGCAGATACCAAGATTTTTACAGAGGCGCTGTTCCTGATATGTTCACGCCGTGGTTTTTCATGGCGGCGGCAATTCCCATGTTCTACAGATTTTCGGGAATATGTGCGGCTGACAGCGTTTCCATACGGAAAACGGTGTGCAGTTTCGCGGCGTTTTCCGCTGTGGCGGCTGCGGTATTTTCCGCGCTGGACGTTATCTGCGTTAAATTTATAATGCAGGAAAAAACGGAACTTGCGCTGTTCACAAATTACGAAATGGCTTCGGGAAACTGCGGTGCGGAAATTTCCCGCGGCGCGGGGAACTGTCTGCTGATATTTGCTGTTCTGACCGTAATGTATACAAGTTTCGCGTTAACGGGCGGATATATCATGCAGTGTCTTTCGGAACGCAGGTACGGGCTTCTGGCATACTATGCAGCGGGTTTTTTATGCACCGTTCTTTATGAAGTTCTTGTTGTTCCGAGAGATCATAGAAATTATATAATTGAAATTCCGCTGCGCATTTTCACGCTGACAAATCCGTTTTTGTTCTGCTTTGAAGAAAGCAAATTTGCGGAACTGAACGCGGCGGTTTTTATAATTTTGAATCTTATTTTTATAGCCGCGCTGATAATTTTTGAGCAGAGCATTTACAGAACGAAAGGAGCTGAACGGAATGAAAAGCAGACTTAAAAACACCGTTCTGGCGTCATTCCTGCTGGCTCGGCAGGCACTTATAATTATTTCCGCCATGGCAATACCGTTTATTATTTTTTGGTTTATTTATATTTCAGATCTGAAAAATGATTACAATGAAGATTTTATATTCGCTATTGACAATTATGCGGTAGTTATGGATATTTTCGCGCTTATGGCTGCGTTTTTAATGGGAATTTCCTTTTTTGAGCGGCATAATTCATTCTGCGCGGCAAATTCCGTTTCGCTTAATAATCGGGTAATTTCGGCGGGAATAATCACGCTTTCCGCAGCGGCTGCCGTGGAAATTTCCGACATTATCCCGACGCTGATCTTCAGCTGTACGGGAAATTCCACTGCCGATGCTGTCAGGGCTTCTGCGGGCGCGGAACGTCTCGGCGGTGTGAATTACCTTGCGGATATATTCCTTGTGATATGCTTCGGCTCAATGATATTCTCCGCGGGATATTTTTTCGGAAGTCTGAAAAATTCCGTGGGCGGGAAAGCCACGCTGATAATTCTTGCGGCAATTGCGTTTTTCATGACGGCGGGGGAATGTCTTGATAAAAGTATTCCCGTAACGCCCACAATGGCGGTGATGTTCATTCCGTATATAATGCAGAAAAATCTTGTTGTTTCGGGAATATTTCACCTGATGCTGGCGGCGGTGCTGCTTTGCGGGGCGGCTGCGCTTTCACGGAGAGGTAAGGAAAAAGGAGGGGAACTATCATGAAAATTTCCGCATTATTTGCAGCGGTAATTTCCGCGGTAATGCTTACGGGCTGCACCATAGAAGCCGAGGATTTTGAAAGATTTGAAAGCTTCGGAAAAACTCCCGTGACTTTGCACTACACCCTCGGGGACGATTCCGAAAAATTAAAAAACATCGATTCCGCACATAAGGACGCTTTTGATTCGATGTTTGAAAATATAGAGATTTTCGGTTCAGAATTCTGCCTGCCAATGAAAGTTTCCGAACTGCCCGATAAATTTTCACTTATGTCCGATGGGCGGTCGGGCAGCGGAACAGCTCCCGCCCAAAAGCAGGATTTATTTGAAAGCCGTTCATTAAGAAACGGTGCGGGAATTTACGAAGCTGTGCTTTATTATGACAATGAAATTCGGGTCTCAGACGTGTATGTTCTTTGCGATAAGGACGGAGACGTAAGTGACGGGATAATATGCGGATTACAATGTATTTTGGGAAATCAGAAGATAACTTTCGGAGGTACCCTTGAATGTAATTCGCTGCCGCAGGATATGGAGAATTTCCTCGGCGAGGGAAACAAGTATATTGACGGCGATGAGGAAAACTATTCATACACAAATATTTATACCGATGGAGAACGCAGTATATTCTACGAATACAGCAGCCGGTATTACTACTATAATCAAAACGTAAGATACGGATCCGTGAGAGAATTTGATTTGTTTTGTTACGGCAGGGAGGAAGAATGGTGATGAAGAATATTTTGTATAAAACCGCTGTTCTGATACTTTCGGTGTGGATATTTATCTGCGCGGCGTCCGCAATAAAAGCAAATTGCGACCGTTCGGAATATCTGGGCATAATAAAAGCCGCGGAAGCAAATTCGGGCATTCCCCAAAGCGGCGCGGAAATTCCCACAGCGTCTTCCAAAGCCCCCGAAAACATAATGCGCACCGAACGTTTCAGAATTACCGCGGAGGACCTGTCATATTTTTATCTGAACGGCATAAAGTTTGAATTTCCCTGTCCGCTGTCGGATATTGAACAGCATTTTGAAATTATGGACACAAACATTTTTACTTATAATGCAGACGAAAATTTATACTACAGAAATATAATGCTTCTTAAAGGCGGGATAAGCGTTTATGAACTTACCTGCGTTTCTTCCGGACAAAACGCCGCTTCGGAAGATCGGCTTGTAACAAACATAAAAGCATTATCTTACAGTGAAAAATACACGCCGCAGTTTGTTACGGCAGGAATTGACGTAAACAACACTTCCGCGGAGGAATTTTTCAGGCTTGCGGATTTCGGGAACAGCGAGTATATTTCAAGTGACAGTATGTTCCTGCCTGCAAAGGACGGGTATCTGATTATTGATATGTACGGCAAGGAACTTTCATATCAGAAAAATAAAGATAACGCTTTTGTTCCCTGTCAACTGCTTGTAAATGAACTTCATCTTGACGGCGATGCTGCGGAATGTTCAGAATACAAGGACGAAACAAAGGAATTTGTCCGCGATTATTTTCCAGAGCGGGAAGATATAACTTTCCTTGATATGACTTCATATGAATATCTTTCGGAGCATACGGACGAGTATTTTGAACTTACGCAAATACGGTCGCTTATTGACAGTGAAAATAATTCTACGGGCTATCTTGCAATAGATGCGCAGACTCCCGACGGCGAACGTTTTGAAATAATTGTCAGGGACGGCGAACCTATCGGCAGCGGAATAATTATTAAATATTAAATGAAAAAAAGCAGGGCGGTCACCCTGCTTTTAGATTGTCGAAAAACATATTTAAAACATATTTTAAGTTTGTTTTGAAACAGTCCACCGGACTGTTTCAAAAGGCAAAAAGACAAATAACTTGTTTATTTCAAGGGGGCGCCCTCTGCGTAGGGCAGCCCCCTCTTGCCGCCTTTGGTGGAAACGACGCTTGCGTCGTTTTATTCACACCCTTGCGGAGCTTTTAACGTATAGGGGAATTTCGCGCTCTGCGGAGCGCGACAAGGGGCTTTGCCCCTTGACCCCACCAGCGCGGTTGCGCTGGACCAGCTTTTCGGGTAAAGTTTTGTTTTTCGCTATTTATTTTGTCCGCGACTATTTTTAGTTTTTGACAAGCTGAAAGCAGGGCGGTCACCCTGCTTTTTCCATTTCGTCTATACAGCGTTCGGGATCGGTGGCGGTGGTGTAAACGGGCTGGGAGCCGCGCCTGAATACCCAGCAGCTGCCCACGGGCATATTCAGCACCTGCTTTAACGAACGGTCGCAGCGTTCACTGACCGCCGCCGCGGTCTCCACGTCATTTCCGCCAAGGTAAACGTAGGTGTCACAGTTGGAAATGATGGTTTTGCTGTCTGCGCCGTAGCCAACTTCAAGCTGGGCTTCCGACTGTACCATAAGCATTGTGGAAATGCCTCTGGAGCGTATGGTGGAAATTATTCTGGGGAATTCGTCTATGCGGCAGTTGGTGGCGAAATCGTCCAGAATGAACCTTACGGGAACGTACAGGCGGCTGTCGGGGCATTTATCGTCGGCGAAGGTGCAGAGTTCCTGCATCGCCTGTGTGAAGAAGAGGTTCACAAGACCGTCCATTGAACGGTCGGTGTCGCTTACTATGACAAACAGGGCGGTCTTTTCCTTTCCGAGGGAGGGGAAGTCAAAGTCGTTGCCGCTCATCATTTTCCTGATCTCGTTAGTGTCAAAGTGGGCGAATTTCGCCGCAAGGGTGGCTCTTATGGAGTCGTAAGTTCTGTTGGGGGCGGTGTTTACACTGTCAAACTGGCTGCAAGCCCAGCTGTCGGGGCGGATCCTTCTGAGTTCGCTGAATCTTTTTGCAAGTCTGGAATTGCGCTCGCTGTCGCAGTCGTCGTCGCCGTCGCGCGTACCCTCCGCCATAAGGCTGAGTATGTTCTTGAAATCAAAGGGCTTGTAGTTTGTTTCGATCATGTAGCCTATGATGGCGGCAAGGTAGATTATAGTCATCTGATCCCAGAACGGGTCGATACGGCAGCTTTTTTCCTCGGCAACTATCAGGGCGACCATTTTCAGAATGTCCTGACTGGTTTTAAGGTGGAACATGGGATTGTAGCGGGCGGATCTTTCGGGGTGGGTAAAATCCATGACCTGTATCTTGTAGCCTTTCTTTTTCAGGAAAGAGCCGTACTTTTTGTGCAGGTTGCCTTTGGGGTCGGAAATTATGTAACTTCCCACCGCTTCGTGAATGTTGGGGGTAACGATGGTACGGGTCTTTCCCGTGCCGCTTCCGCCCACAACTATTACGTTGTTGTTCAGCTTGGTCTCGTAGTCGTTAAGGCTGTAAACGCAGTCTTTGGCTACGATAAGTCTGCCTTTTGCGAAATCTTCGGCGGCTTTTTTGCGGTCAAATTTTCTTTGACTTTCGGTGCAGCGGTCGGTTTTGGGTTCGTATCTTTCGTATCTGTTCGGCATGGAAAATTCCTCCTCGTTTTTGATCTCACGGCTTGAAGCTATGTATTCGATCTGCTGCGCGTTAAGGGAAACGCCTTTCTTCCGCAGGTATCGGCAGAAGATCGCCGCTCGGTATTCAAGCTTTGCTCTTTCGCTGATATTGGGCAAGCGTCCGTTTTTCTCGGTGAACCGCGCTTCCAGATTTTCAACGGTGCGGAGCAGGTCCATAAGTTCTCCGATAGTTTTCGTGTTTGGGAAAAAGCCTTTCTTACTATGGAAAGCGTCCCTGCACTTCCGAAAAAGCTTATAACGCTTTAAAGAGTCTGTTCCGTTTTTGTTCGGCATTTCAAACGCTCCTTTCGTTACGGACTTATTTTCAGAGAATACTGTCGGTCACGCTGTCGCAGATGCCGAATTCAACGGCTTGTTCCGCGTTCATAACATTGTCGAATGAAGTTGCTTCGTTTATTTCGTCAATGGATTTTCCCGTATGTTCGGCAAGTATGCCGTTTACGATGTCACGGGTCTCCATGATGGATTCGGACAGCTTGGAAATGGAAGTTGCAGAGCCTGTAACGCCTTTCCCAAGCAGAACTTCGTGTATCATCACTTTGCTGTGGGGGAGAATGAACCGTCTGCCTTTCTGCCCTGCTGCAAGTATCACCGCAGCCATGCTTGCGGCTATTCCGATACAGTAGATGTTCACTTCGTTCCTGCAGCCGCGGATCGTATCGTAAATTGCAAGACCGGAATGCACTTCGCCGCCGGGGGAGTTGATATAGATGTTTATGGGTTCGTTGGTTTTTGAAAGGTACATCATCGCTTGAATGAAAGATACTGCCGTTTCGGGAGTTATCATATCGTCAAGGAAGATCTTTCTGTCGGAAAGCAGTGTGCTTGCAACGGGAATGGTCTGCAAGCCCTTTGCGGTTTCGGAAACGTAAGATACTGTGTTCATAACATCGACCCTTTCTCATTTTCTTTGTTTTTTCTGTTGTGTTTATATGATAGCACAAAAAAATCCGCCGATAAATAGCATTTCGGCGGATTTATGCAACTATTTATGCAACTTTATGCAACTTTTATGTTTAATGATCTTTCTCGCGGCTTGCGGTGTCAAGGGCAAATTCGGGAGAAATATCGCAAAGCTGCCCGTTAATGCTTTTAAAATCCGTTATTCCCGAACGGATAAGCGATTCGATTATCCTGTCACGCTCGTCCTCGGGATAGCGGTAGCCTGCACATTTTATAAAGTCATACCGTTCTTCGTCGGAAAGTCCCATTCCAACAGCCATGGCAAGAACACGGTGTTTGCGGGGCTTGGATATCTTCCCGCTGCGGAATTTGCAGATACTTCCCTTGTCGTAGTCTATGATGCGGGAAAGCTGTTCCGCGTTTTCAATTCTTGAATTAAGGTAATAGTCAAGCCTGTGCTTGCAGAATTCGGCGCGTTCCAGACCGGATAAGCGGAGTTCTTCTTCAAATCTGCGGTCATACTGCGCGTAAATGTCGTCATACGCAGCGGTTTTCGGCGGTTCGGAAAGTTCGTCGGAATTTTCTATGTAAATGGGTCCTTGGTCGGGAGGGAGAACAAGGTATATGTTAAGATCGGTCTGGGTAACGCGGATATGTACACCCACGGTTTCGCGGGCGGTCTTTTCGTTCAGTTCATCGTAAGCCCTGAATCCGAGGAGCGGGATAACTATGCTTTTTATTTCTGCTTTTTCCGCCCAACAAAGTATATGATGGTAGCATTTGCGGAGATACGCCTGCATTCTCAGTTCGTTGTGATCCATGGGGTATTTTGCCGAAACAAAAACCACGCTGACGTCCGCGATCTTGTATTCCGAGGCGGCTACCCGACATTCGCGAATGTAACCAAGCGGCTCTCTTGCGGCGGCAAGCGGTTTCCTCAGCGAATAAAAAGGAGGCTCGAATCTGTATTGCATACCCGGTCTGTCACAGTTCCCGCTGGGGACTACAAGAACATCGGCTTTTATTTTCTCGGCATATTTCACGGGATTGGCTTTTATAATGAAAAACGGCATTTCGGGTCACCTCTTTCTGAACGGTACGCTCCCTTTCGGGAGCGTAAAGTTGTAATTCTCGTTTATTTCTGAAACTTGTGCGGCTGTTATTTTTTCATTTTTACCTTTATCTTCTTTTTCTCTTTCTTTTCGGGAATGCGGAAGTAGCGTTCCGCATATTTACGTATCTTCTTTGAAAGTTTTCCGTCAAGTTCGCCGCCTTTCAGACGCCATGCCCAGTTCCCGCTGCCGATGGTGGAGGGAATGTTCATTCTTGCTTCGGAACCAAGACCGAGGAAGTCCTGCATCTGGACTATTGCCAATGATGAAACGCTTGAGTATATAGTACGTATCATTCCCCAGTTAGCGCCCTCTTTCTTGGTGAGAGCCATATATTTCTTGGCGTTTTTGCGGGTCTTTTTGTCGGAACTTTCATACCAGCCCACGGCGGTGTCGTTGTCGTGAGTCCCGATATATACAACGCTGTTCCGGACATAGTTGTGGGGAAGATAATTGCTGTTTTCCCCGCCGAAAGCAAATTCCAGCACGTTCATTCCGGGAAATCCCGATTCTTTCAGCATTTTTTTTACGTCTGCGGTGAGAAATCCAAGGTCTTCCGCCACAAGTGCGACTTTCCCGAGCTTTGCCTTTATGGCACTAAAAAGCTTCATGGACGGTCCGGGAAGCCATTCGCCCTCTTCCGCTGTTTCGTTTCCGTAGGGAATGGCGTAGAAGCTTTCAAATCCGCGGAAGTGGTCTATTCTTGTCAGGTCAAAGAGTTTTCCAGAATATTCCACGCGGGATATCCACCATTTAAAACCGCTTTTTTCCATGCGTTCCCAGTTGTAAAGGGGATTTCCCCAGAGCTGTCCCGTGGGGGAGAATGCATCGGGCGGGCAGCCTGCCACCTTTATGGGGCGCCTGTCCTTGTCAAGCATGAAAAGTTCGGGAGACGCCCAGACGTCCGAACTGTCCATGGAAACGTATATGGGCATATCGCCGTAAATTTTTATGCCCTTGGAATTGGCATATTCTTTCAGGGAATAATACTGTTCAAAGAACTTATACTGAACGAATTTAACGCACATAATGTCCTTGTCCAGTTCCTTGGAACAGCGTTTTACCGCGTCGGGCTTCCGCAGGCGAATGTCGTCCTCCCATTCCGTCCACATAACGTCCTTGAAGTGGGATTTAAGGGCGGTGAAAAGCGCATAGTCCTCCAGCCAGAACGCGTTTTTGGAGCAGAACTCGCGGAAATCCTTTTTCTGCGCCTCGGAAGCATTTTTCCTGAATGCGGAGAAAGCCTTTTTCAGCACCAATTTTTTGAAGCTGTAAAGGGAAGCATAGCTTTCAAAGCGGGGAGTTTTTTCGATAATTTTCAGGTCGTGGTCGTCCGCGCTTATAAGTCCCTCGTCAATAAGGGTATCAAGGTCGATAAGCAGGGGATTTCCCGCGTAGGCGGAATAACTCTGATACGGGGAATCGCCGAAACCTGTCGGTCCTATGGGAAGTATCTGCCAGTATTCCTGACCGCTTGCGGCGAGGAAATCAACAAACTCCCGCGCTTCTTTTCCCATAGTGCCTATGCCATATTTTCCCGATAAACTGGAAATATGAAGTAAAATTCCACAACTGTGCATATTTATCATTCCTTTGCAAATAACTAATAACATTATACACCATGTTTAAGCAAATTTCAAGCGTTGTGTATAATTTATCTCTGTAATTCTTAAAATATACGGAGAAAATAAAAAGGAGTGTAAAAAACAATGAGTAATCAGAACCGTAACGATCAGAACAGCAAGAACAGTAAGCAGGGTCAGAACCAGAACAGCAAAGACAATAGCAGCAGCAACAGCAAGAAAAGCGAACAGAGCGACAGATAGTTTTGCCCTGAACAAAGCAAGCCGTCGGGAGTTTCCCGACGGCTGAATTTTTATGTTGATTTACAGAATAATATTGAAAATACCGATTTTTTCTGAATGTCTGTAAGCGGTTTTAATTCGCCGCTTTCAAGCAGCTTTTCCACAATTCTCGGTATCATAAAACCCGCCCCGAGATTATTCATAGACATAGCTTTTACAACTTCGTGCATATGTTTCGGAAAATGTTTTTTGTCCTCTTCAAAAATCACATCGTCTATATGCTTTGCAAATTTTTTCACTTCATCGGAAACGGTTATCTTTTCCCTTGCAAATCTGCACCATGAATCAAATATATCTTCATCTTTGCTCAAAGTAATTTTTACTGTTGCAGGCTGTACTCTGTCCTCAAAAACATAGCCTTTGTCGCAGAGACGTTTGTATTCTTCGGGAGAAATTTTCTCCTTTCCGAACTTCATGAATTTTGCAAGAGACGCCCAGTCCTCACCGGGATTATCCCGCCAACCGCCGTTTCTGTCAGAATAGCGGCAATCTACCGAAACGCTTTCAACGGAAATTTTGTCGCTTTCATCGTCGATCTCATCGGAATTATCCCAAGTTCTCGTCATAAATCCGCACGCCCAATAAATATTTTCTTTCTGATCTTTTATGCTGATGTCGTCATTTACCACTGCTGTGGCTATAAAACTTCCGCCGTCGGGACGTTTTACAAGTAATTTGTCCCAGTCGTTTTCAAACATCTGAAGCGGCGACAGTGCAAGCATTACAACATTGTATTTCAGAAAATTCAGATCATTTCCGTCACAGGTAAGTCCCCAGTGTTCGGGATCGTTTTCAAAATTACTGAAAATTTCGGGAAAATATTTTTCACAAAGAAACTCCGCGGCTTTATCGTAAATGCCATAGTCGAATCTTTTACGGTTATCTGTAAGGTACATATTTGTCCTATACTTGGGATCTTTTGTGTTGTCAAGCTTGTCGATGTAAGCATATTCCACCAATTTTGAAAGAACATCGGCAATATACACCTGCGGAACGCCTACCGCCCGCGCAATTTCAGGCAAAGTTTTCGGCTCGTGATAGCACGCCCATGCAATATTCATTTTCAGGCGTGAATCAAACATATCCCGCGTATCGCCCATGGGACCTGCTCCGCCGCTGTGTCCCATATCTGTAAAAATGATCGGATTTATATCTGTGTTCTGCTCGTTGAAATTCATATTTATACCCTCTTTCAGTTTAATTCGTGCGTCGGACAAATGCCATTTTACAGTGCCTTGGGAAATATTCAGCCTATCGGAAATTTCCGCCACGGAGAACTTATTATAATAGTGCATATAAATTACAAGCCGCTGACGTTCCGAAAGAAAGCCGATCTCACGGCGGAGGATCTCCTGCATTTCCGGATCATCATCGTCAGTTTCTGGAGCGGGGATCATTTCGTCAATGCTTATGAACCGTCTGCCGTTCTGCAGATTTCCGATATACCGTGAACAGACATTTCTTGCAATACGGTAAACATACCCGTCAATATTTGCGATATTATCCGCTTTCAGAAATGAACCGTAAACTTCGCAGGTAATATCGGAAGCGAGTTCACGAGCCTGATCTATATTCCGCAGTTTATTCAGAGCGAAGCCGAATATTTTATTCATGTACTGAAAAATCAGCTTGTCCGCAATTGCTTTTTTCATTTTGGATCACCTTTCGCGCGAATGGTTTTCTGTATATATAGTGTGCAATTTTCAGTAACGGTTGGGTATTTTTGAAAATAATTATTATTTATACTATATTAACACAATTTATACGCAGTCGGAATCAAAAGAATATCCAAAATCACACAAAAAATACCACGCTTTTTTGTGCAGTATTTTTGTTGACAAAGAAGGTTTGTTATGATAAACTTAATACAGCAACAGGTTTATTGGAATAAACCTAAAACGCGGACAGGCAAAGTGAGGGATCGAAATGTCGGATTTTCTTGAAATATTGGTAAGATCGAGCATTACCGCAGATATAGCGGCGGTGATCGTTATAATATTAAGAGCGGCTTTGCGGAAATGTCCGCGGAAGTGGTCGTATTTTCTGTGGGCGGCGGTGTTTTTCAGATGTCTTTTCCCATTTTCATTTGAAAGCAGCATAAGCGTTTTCAATATTTTCTCTGCGGCGGAAAATTTTTTAAACAGTAATGCAGTTACGGAAGAAAGCGGACAAATTATGGACGTAAATATAAAGTCGGACAATTACGCGGAAATTTCCGATACTGTTTTTACTTTTGATAATGCCGCCGAAAATACGGAAATTATAAATAATATTCCCAAAATTACCGAAACAGCCGTGACCGTCACGGAAAAACACAGTCAGGCAGATATTCTTTTTGTTTTTTGGGTAACGGGAACGGCGGCAATGCTGATTTCCGGCGCGGCGTCTTATTTTCTGCTTATGCGGAAAGTCAGAACGGCAATAAAAACCGAGAAAAACATATTTGAAAGCGACAGGATAAATTCCGCATTTCCGGCAATATCTTTCCCGCCGAAAATATACATTCCCGCAGGACTTGAAGGCGATGAGAAAATACTTATAATTTCGCATGAACAGGCACATATAAAACGCTTTGATCCGTTTGCAAAATTAATGGCTTACATAGGAATGTCGCTGCACTGGTTCGATCCGATAATATGGTTATCATTTATTTTAATGACGCGGGACATGGAAATTTCCTGCGATGAAAGCATACTTTCGGGACTAGACTTAAACGGCAGAAAAAATTATTCCATGGCGCTTTTAAACGCGTCCGTAAAACAAAGCGGAATATTTTTCCCGCCTGCATTTTCGGAAAAGATTATTTCCGCAAGAATACAGAATGCAATTTCCTACAAAAAGCCTCTGCCTGCGGTAAGCGTGCTTTCGGCGGCAGCAGTCCTGATAGCATCAGGCGCGCTTATTACGGACGCCGCAACTTCCAAAATAGAAGCAGAAACAGCAATTACAGGAATGATCTCCGTTACTTCGGCGGAGGGAGATATTCCTAACGGGCTCTCTATGCTTACAGACAGTGACGGCGATAAAATATATTTTTCCTGCAGAAATAATTTCCGCGTTAATAATATTTTTAAATGCGTTAACGGCGCGGAAATCGAATTTGAAACTCCCTATTCCGGCGATAAAAATAACAGCGGATTTTCGGCGGGGAATTTCGGCGGCGGAAATATCACGCTTTTTTCCGATGAAGAATTTATTTACGATGTGAATTATATCGAAAGCATAACTATAAATGACATTGATGTGAAAACGGAGAACGGTAAAAAATATATCGGCATGGATATGACCTTTGCATTTCCTGCGGAATATAAACGTTACGATCATAATATCGACATTCATAATGAAGATGAAAACAGTTCCTATACTATCCGCCGCGAAAATGATACGGAAAGTTCCGTAAAAGCCGTATTTATCATTCCCGATACGGAAGATATTCCTGCGGTCACGCTTTTCGGATATGCGGGGATCCCCATATTTGCAGGGGAAAATATTAGTTTCATTCCGGAAAGTGAAAATGCTGTTTCTCAAAGATATTTTGATCTGAATAATGCCGAAACATTAAACATACCATACAAATTAATAACGCCTTATTTTATTGAAAGTCCTGCGGAGGGAATAAGAATTTACACTTTTATCTGCGGTGACAATACCCGCATGATATTTGAACATGACGGCACTGCCGATGTTTTTATAAATAATTGGCTTACTCCGCAGATGATACTTCCCGAAATATATTATTCCGATCTTGATAATGACGGTGAAAATGAACTTGCAGTTAAAACAAACAGTACGGGTACGGGAATTTCAATTGACAAGCTTATTATTTACAAAAAGCAGTCGGACGGACATTTTTCGGAATTTTCTCCCGACATGGACGAAGTCGAAAAATTAATGAAAAGTACTATTAAAGAATTTAGTGTTGACTACAATAAAAAGCAGCTGCATTATCGGTTTGAACCTGATAAAAACGAAATTATTCTTGTAACGGGAAGTATTTCAGATAACATGGATTTTTTTGAAAATTTCTATCCCAACGGCGCGTATACAGAGGATCTTGATCTCGGATCGCAGTCGCATTTTATAATAGACGGAAATAAAATTTCCTATTCGTGTTATACGGGACTTATGACAATATATTATTTTGCAAACATTACTGCTGATGTGACTTTCAAAGACGGAGAATTTTACTTTGAAAATTTTAATATTTCCCTGCCCGATAATAATATTTCGGCGGAAATGACAGCTGTTTCAGTCACGGCGGAAGAAATTGCAGAAACATCATATAATACCAAGCTTTATAAATACAATGAAATATTAATTTCGGAAAGGAAATAAAAAATTATGTTCAGAAAAATATTATCCTGTTTAATCTGCATTATTTTTTCTTTAATGCTTTTAACATCATGCGGAAAGAGTTCCGAAATATCCGAAGCGGAAAACGCATCTTCCGAAAATAATACGGTATGGCGCGGAAAACGTTCATATATTGAAAATGCAGGCGATGAATACGATGATTTTATTTATCGTGACGGGAAATTTTATTTTATGAGTTACGAATACCCCGAAAACGGCGCTTATAAAACTTCGATTTGCTGTTCCGGAATTGACGGCGCGCCGAAGAAAATAATAACTTCCGACGGAAACAATTATATTGATTCTTTTGCAATAGATAATGACGGGAATATTATTTTTGCGGAAACTTCCGTTATTGATGAAAAAAGCAGAAAATTATTCCTGAAAAGATCTGCTCCCGACGGAACGGAAATTTCTTCATTTGATATTACGGAATATCTTGAAAATATAAGCGATCATTTTTATAATATTTCCGATATTGCCGTTGACGGAAACGGAAATATCTATCTTGCAAATTATATGCTTATTTCCGCGTTTTCTTCTGACGGGAAATTTATTTTCGGGAAAAATACGGACAACGAATATATTTCAAAACTTATTGTTTCGGCGGGCGGAGATGTTTACGCGCAAATATATTCCGACGGTTATTATATCAAAAAGACAGACCCGCAAAGCGGTGAATTCGGCGAAGAAATTCACCTTTCAGACAATGGACAGGACTATGAGACCGTTCCGTATAACGGATTTGAAAATGATGATATTTACTTTGATGACGGAACTTCATTATGCGCTTTTGACATTGAAACGAAAACAAAAACCGAAATTTTAAATTGGGTGGATTCTGATATTATCCATTCGGAAATAAGCGCCCTGTTCCGCGAAAAGGACAGCAGTAATTTTATCTGCGCAGGAAAAAGCTATCCCGACGGCGAACTTATTTTTACGGAAATTTCTCCCCACAGCGTATCGGAATTTTCCGAACGTATGGAAATTATTATTGCGGGCCGCGAATATGCCGTTACCGACAGTCTCGAATATCAGGCAATTAAATTCAATACGGAAAATGATGATTTTCGCGTAAAAATAAAAAAATATACTGACCCGAACGGACTTAGCACGGATATTATTTCGGGAAAAATCCCCGATATTCTGCTTATTGACAACAGTATGAATATCAACGGTTTTGCCGAAAAAGGAATTTTCTGCGACCTGTACGAATTTATTGACAATGACAGCGAAATTTCGCGGGAGGATCTTCTTCCGAACATTCTTGAAGCATTTGAAAATGACGGAAAGCTGTTTTATTTTACGGACGATTTTCAGATATGCACTGTTCTTGGCAAAAAATCAATTTTCGGAGATAAGAAAATAAATTTTTCCGAGCTTGAAAAGATAAAAGAAAATTTTCCCGATGGTACGGAAATATTTTCGGGTGAAAGCAAAACCGCAGTCTTGCAGGACGGCTTGCAGATGAGTCCCGACAATTTTATAAATTACAAAACGGGAGAATGTTATTTTGATTCCGATGAATTTACCGCGCTTCTGGAATTTGCGGACAGTTTCCCCGACAGCTCGGAACTGAATTTTAACGAGGCATTCTGGCAGGATCTTGACACAATGTACGCAGACGAAAGCGCGCTTCTGATGTCGGTGATACTTTCCTGTTACGGGGATTTTTACTGTTATGAACACGGGTATTTCGGCGAGGAAACTTCCGCGGTGGGATTTCCGTCAATGTCGGGAGACGCGGGTTCGGCGATATTTTTAAATTCGGGGTTTGCAATTTCCGCAAAATCGGATAATTCAGACGGCGCGTGGCAGTTTGCAAGAACGCTGCTTCTTCCCGAATATCAGGACCAAACGGAGGATTTTCCCGTGCGGATATCTTCCCTTGAAAATAAAGCGCGGCGGGAAATGAACATGAGCGGAAATGATTCGTATTCCTCTGTTATAACAATGGGCGACTATGCGCTTTCAAGCACAAAATTTGTTTCGGACATCGGAAAGCCATCGCAAGCCGATATTGACAGAATAGACCTGCTTGTAAAAAGCGTTTCCCGCCTTGTCCGTTATGACGACACCGTGCGGAATATCGTTTCCGAAGAAGCAGGCGCGTTTTTCGCGGGAGACAGGACTTCAAAGGAAGCGGCGGAAATGATACAGAACCGCGTTTCAACCTACCTTGCGGAAAACAGATGATAACTCCCCCCTGAGTGCAGTTTTGCATTCGGGGGATTTTTGTTCAAATGCAATAAATCATATATTTACAAAACTTTAATAAATATATTTTGAAAAACCTATTGACAAAGCGGGAATAGGGTGTTATAATATCATCAATGAGATATAGTAGTATACATTGATATATTACTATATTGCAAAATGCAGGGGAGGAGGAAGTTTTAATAAAAGGATCGGTAATTTTGCAAAAAAATTCGGAAAGGTGATGATTAAATTGATTGTGTGATGTTTTTGGATAAAATGTTTTAGTGCGGAACAAATGTAAAATAAAAAATCTCTTAAAATCAAGAAATGAGGTGTTATTATGTGTAAAACAAAAATTTCTATATCAACTATTTTTCTGCTTATTTTCAGCCTTGCTGTCAGCTTATTGGCAGCGGGCTGTGAGCAGTCGGTAAGCGCGGCGGATAATGTGCTTGTTGCGGAGGACTATTCCCTAAACGACGGCAAATTCTATCTCAACGGCGACGCGAATAACTGCTATTTTGAAATTTCAAACGGAACTATACAGTTTTTTGGCACGGACGAACAGATGAAAATACTTTGTGATACTCTTGCGCAAGTAAATACGGGATTTGTAAATATTTCCGAATCCGAATATGATAAATGGCGTGATTTTTATAAGAAAAATTGGGTTGCCCCGAAACCGTATGAGCTTTATGTAAATCCGCTGAATAAACTGCATATTATGTTCAGTCCTGCATATGACGACAACGGAGATTTAGTAAGCTATGCTTTTGCGGAATATGTTGACGAGAATAATTTTGACTATGACTTTTGCAGATTTACAAGAGCAGAAGATACTGCTGCGCAGTATTCTCTTAATGACGGCAAATTCTATCTCAACGGCGATACAAATAACTGTTACATTGAGATCTCTGACGGAACTATACAATTTTTTGCTACAGATGAGCAGTTAACAACATTTGCTGAGGCTATTTCGCAGGTGAATCCGGCTTTTGTAAATATCACAAGTTCTGATTTTCAATACGGCCATTGGCTCGATCATTATAAGACAGATTGGACAGATCCAAAACCGTATACAATTTATATAGATGCGTTAAACATGGCAGATATAATTTATAATACTGCATATGATGATGACGGAAATTTAGTAAGCTCCGCTTTTGCTGAATATGTTGATGAGAATAATTTTGACTTTGAACAGTGCAGATTTACAAGAGCAGAAGATGTTATTTCGTGATTGGTTTATCCTCAAAGCGTGCGGGAAATTTTTATTTCCCGCACGCTCATGTCATATATGACCGGCAAATTTACAGCATTTCAAAAAATTATTAAAAAGCTCTTGACAAAACATCGGGGACGTGCTATAATAATTTATAACAGAAATAATTATTGACATTTAAGTTTCTGACAAAACGTATTATGTGTATCCAAGCGGACGTTTTGCAGACGTTCGCTTTTTTATTTATTAAACTTTCATATCAGCAAAGGAGACGTATTATGAGCAATAATTTCAGCGAAAAAACAACCATGCCGTTCGGTGTGTACAGAATTGATAAGGACTGCATTTCGTTCCTGCGAAGAAAAGATAAAAACATTCCCGAACCGGATATGACAGAACGTTACTGCGGTCCCGTATTCGGAATAAACGCTGAACGCGGTGTTCTGAATTATTTTGTACCGATAATGCCAAATTACGAAAATTTCATAACCGATGAATTTACCGTTGAGCTTACATTTGAAAACGGCGTTGTATGCGGTTTTATTGATGTCGGGAAAGCTGTTCCGTGCATTGAAGAATACATTACAAAAGATGATTCAGACGAGCTGCTTTCGGAAATTTGCAGCGATATAAAATCATTTATAATTGACTGTGCAGCACAAGCAAGGAAAACACCGGATCCGGAAATTTCCGATAATACATATGTTGAAACGGATATTTCTGCCGGGTTATACAATATTGATGAGGATCATATTGAGAATTTAAGAAAACAAAACAGCGGAATTCTTTCCTCGGAACATATTAATTACTATTACGGACCTGTATTCTGCCGTGATACAAAACAAGGGCGTTTCAATTATTTCGTGCCGATATATACGGATTTTGATACAATTGAATATTTGTGGATATGCTTTGTCGGCAAGGAAATTTCGGAGTTTATAAATGCGGAAGAAATTATTCCTTGTCCCAAGAAACGCTGTACCTGCGTTATACCTTTTGAGCATTTATACGATTTTTATTACGGGAAAAAAGATGAGGAATATGAAAAGAAATTCCCGATCTATATTGATGATTCCGAAGTTATTTTTCGGGCGCTTCACCCGAAGTACAAATTCAAGCGAACATTGGAAAATGACCTTATGCTTCTGAAATCGCTGCTTGAAAGCGGGGACAAACATTTTTGCATTGATCCTGACAGTAATCTTGGCAGACTCAGGCAGGAACTCCGGAAATACGGACTGAATTTTACATCATATCCGACTATTGAAGAACTTGCGGACAATATACGGAGCATGGGTATTGCGGAATTTTATAGTGAATAATTTTTTATTTTTGCCCGTAATAAGTAAATGCTGTTTTCCGTAAAAGAAAAGCGGACGAGTTCTATCGTCCGCCTTATTTTGTTCGGTTGTTAATAATGCTGCTATTTGGCTAATCTAAATAATAAATATTTGATATTTTCCATATGTCGTCTTCTTGGACAAATAAATATTGCACATAACTATTTCCTTTCTCGTATTTTCTTAAAACAGTGGCAATTATGTTGTTTCCGTCATAGTCAAATTCGATGTCATTGTAATCATTTGTACCTCCATATATGTACTCTGATTCACGAGATTGCAAAATTTTGCCATTGTTAAACCAATACTTAGCAGGGCGTATATATCCACTTTCGTCTAATACATCCATAAAATACTCGTTTATCAGTTTTTGAGTATATTCATGCGATAAATACGTTTCGGTCATATTCCAATAATCACTTATGGACATATCTTCTGATAAAAGAGAGTAATTAAAATCAGTGCGGAAAAAATCATTTTTAATATCGTTAAACTTGTCTGTCGGTTTAAATTCATAATACATTACATTTTCATTGTAATAATTATTATTGACACCGTATTCTTTTTCAAGTTCTCTCAATTCACTATATTCAGTCACATTATTATATCTTCCTCCAAGTATATCACGAATATGATGATAACATTCAATGACTGAAATAAGTTCATTTTGATTAATATTGTCAATTTCGTTCCCGCCTATATCTGTAGGTTCAATACTTACAGAATCAGTATTACATTCGCTGTAAGTAAACTGGTATTCTTCAACAGCTAAACTATCCGTTTCATTTTTAGTACAAGCACTAAATATTGCTGCAAATATAACAATATTTATAAAAATGATTTTTTTCATTTTAATTATCACCTTCGATTTTTATTTACAATGTGAGAAAAAAGAACATTTTGTCACTACCGATGTAATTTTGCAGTGTCTCTAATCTATGTAAAAAATATGTTACCTGATCCGTTTGTAAATTCTCCAATTATTTTATAGAATCAACAATTTTTTCACATTCTTCGTAAGGAACTTTATTGCTGAACATGAAAAATTCTGTTTTGTTTTTTTGATACACTATTGTATATTGATCATCTTCTTTTGAAACTATTGCCGGTGAACCATTGACTTCTGTTTCTGAAATGTTATAATGGTCACTTGGAATAACCACCGGAATAACTTCATTCCAATATCTTGTAAAGCCCATACTTAATGTTTGATGTCCTTTTGTAAAAATAAAGCGTACCGTTTGCCCAACATCTCTATTATTATATGCTTCAAAATCTGTCAAATCAAATCCCTCCGGAATGTAATGCGGAGTTTCAAATTCAATATCATATTCAGCAAGTTTAGCAATGAAGCCATACGGATCATCTTCGGAAGCAGGCAGTTCAACAATGTCCTGTTGTTCCTCATTGAAATCAACTGAAAATCCGCCTTTTGTGAATTTTATAATAGCCGAAAAAATATTCATGTTCCAAGCATAAGCCGAGTAAGCGTTAAGTCCTAAAACAAGAACAAGAGAAGCACAAACAGCAGTCAGCCATTTTGGAGAAACTATTCTCTTATGACTTATTGTTGTTTTGCGTTTAAGTTCTGCGATCTCATCGGGAATGTTGATCTTGTCCGATGTTCCCTCTTGCTCAGCGATCAGCTTTGCAAGCTCATCAACAAGTCCATAGTCCGGATCCTTTTTCGCACATTCTTTTTCAAACTGTGTGCGAAGTTCTTCAACGGATTCGTTTTCTACATAATTATCGGAATTTATTTTCTCAATGATCTCACGGTCAATATTTTTCATAATTTTACCTCTCTATAATATAAATGTCATTTGAGCAGTGGTTTGTGACATATTTTTCAGAAGTTTGTATGCTTGTACAAATTCTATTGCTGATTATTGTCACTTTTGCTTAAATATTTGTTTATTTTATTCTTAATACGCTTGCGTAAATGCACTTCTGATATACCCATTTGATCGGCGATAACTTTCTTATCTGTTCCGGCTATGTAATAATTCAGCAGTTTCAGATTTGCCATTTGAAAACTCCTTTTCGATTGATAAGTATATTTTACCACATATTTATAAAAAAATAAAGTCTCCTTAAAAATCATTTAGTGATTTATTGCTTTTAAATGATAAAAGCGCAAAAATTGCTATAATGGAATTAACAATAAAGTTTTCACTATTTGATTAATTTTGTAAAATTAAGATGATACTGTAGAATTTTACAATATAACCATTGACAATATTGTTTAAATATGGTATAATAAAATGGTTTATATTCATTTTTTGTAAGAGGCGGTCCTATGAACGAAAAAAGAGAGTTCATAAAAACAACGATCATTTCGATAATTTTTGCCGCTGCTGCGTTTGCTGCGGTGTGGTCCGGTCTCATTTCCGAAGCGGACAAGGCTGCTGAAGATATTCTGTATCATCACCCTGATGGTACTTCCGCAAAAATCAAGATAATTAAGATAGACGAACAGGCAATGAGCGAACTCGGCGATTACGAGAACTGGGACAGGGGGATTTACGCCGATCTGATGGAAAAACTCTGTGTTTCCGATGATGTTAAGCCCGCAGTCATAGGTTTTGATATGCTTTTTGGCAACGACAGCGGCAGCAATGAGGATAAACGTTTTGCGGAAGCCTGCAAAAAGCACGGAAATGTGGTGTGCGCTTTCAGTTACGTTTTTGAACGTGAACTTGTTTCCGATGATGATGGAAACGTAAAAGTTGACAGTCTTTCCGCTGTGGATACTGTAAAACCTTATCCTGCACTTTTTGATGTTACAAGCCATGGATTTGCCAATGCGCTTATGGATAACGATGACGGCTTTATAAGGAGTTCATTTCTGTACTTCCCGCCAGAACCGTCAGATAATGATACGATCGAATTCAGTTTTAACACCGAAATTTATAAGGAATACGCGGGAATAAATGATTTTGTCCCCACATTCCCCTATAATATGGGAAAAGCAACTTATGCTTTCCGATATAGCGGTAAAAGCGGAGATTACGAAAATATTTCCATTTCTGACGTCATAAACGGACGTGTGCCTGCGGAAGCTTTTGACGATTGCATAGTTCTTGTGGGGGCTTATGCGGCGGGAATGATGGACGCATATTACGTTCCCGTGGACAGAAGTCAGCAGATGTACGGCGTGGAAATTCATGCCAACGCAGTACAGGCGCTTCTGGAAGGAAAATACATATATAGTGTTCCCACGTGGCTTTCGGCTGCCGTGGCGGCGATAATTGTTTTCGCGCTGTCGTTCTGCTGCTATAATATTTCGGTGGGAAAAGTCGTTGCAATATGCCTTTCGACAGCCGCTGTAAAGACCATAGCAGGATATTTTATTTTCAGTGGGATATTTACCGGCATAGGATATTCCGGTAATGTGCTTATCACGCCGATATTTTCCGTTATAGTAATGATATACTATACGGCGGTGCATTACTACAGGGCAAGTTCCGCAAAGAGAAAAATTGAACGCGCTTTCATGAAATACGTTGCTCCGCAGGTAGTAAAGGAAATAGCCGGTAAAGGCACTTACGAACTTTACCTCGGCGGGGAAGCAAGGGATATTGCCGTTCTGTTTGTTGATATACGCGGCTTCACGTCACTTTCGGAAAATCTTGAACCTAAACAGATAGTTGAAGTCCTGAATTCATACTTCAAACTTGTTACAGGCTGTGTTTTCAAATACGGCGGCACTCTTGACAAATTTATAGGTGACGCAGCAATGGCATTCTTCAATGCCCCGTTTGATTCGGAGGACTATATTTACAAAGCCGTCTGTACGGCAATGGACATTGTAAAAGGCGGAGAAACTCTGGAAAAAGAACTTCAAGAGCGTTTCGGGAAAAGCATAGGTTTCGGCGTTGGTGTGACCTGCGGATCTGCTGTCGTAGGAAATATCGGCTGCGATTTCAGAATGGATTACACGGCTATCGGCGATACGGTAAACACCGCCGAACGATTGGAAGCCAACGCCCCGAAAGGCACTGTTTACATAAGTAATGATGTTTACAGACATTTAAAAGAACGTATTACCGTTGACGAAGTGGGAGAGATACCTCTTAAAGGCAAATCAAAAAGCGTATTTGTCTATTCGGTCACAGACATCAAGACCGATGAAACGGATCCGGCAGGTGCTGAACTGTCCGTATCGGAATAATTTCAGGAAAGGTGATAACTGCTATGGGTAATTTTATTAAAACGACAAAGGGGAAAATAATTATTGCCGCAGCTGCTTTGCTGCTGATACTGATCGCGATACTTCTGTTTTTTGTAGTTAACTCCGAAAGAGGGTACCGGAACATAAGCGTTTCTGAAATAGTCGGAAATGTTATGACAGAAAATAACGGAAAGAAGTACGAGGCATATAAGAATATGCGCCTTGAGGGCGGATATATTCTTACCACA
Organism: uncultured Clostridia bacterium; assembly: GCA_947629785.1. Lineage (GTDB taxonomy): Bacteria > Bacillota > Clostridia > Oscillospirales > Ruminococcaceae > RGIG8773. Next base: position 35,428 of record CANRFB010000012.1, read on the forward strand.
GATACGGACAGCTACACAAGAATGACGCTTGATGAGGACAAGTATGTAAAGCTTGAACAGCTAAGCTGTGCAAAATTCGAGGATCTCGGAAACAAAAACAAGCGCCGTACCGTTATCCGTCTGGAAAGCGGCGTTCTTACAAACGAACTTGTTTCTCCGCTGAGAGAAGATGAAAGTTATGTAATAAATACTCCTAATGCGGTGCTTGCAGTCAGGGGAACATTTTTCCGTGTAGAAGTAAGATTTGACGAAAACGGCGAAGCATACACATATGTATATACATACGGCGGTTCCGTGGCTTGCAAACGTGTACTTCCGGACGGCACTATAGTTGACGAAGAGGTAATTGTTGAAGCGGGATATAAAGCCTGCATAAAAATGGACGAGATCATCACGGTATATATTGAAGAAAATTTCGAGGATAACCATGACGACACCGATCCCATAGACATTTCCGAAATAAGCGACAGCGATCTTGTGGATATTTACAACGCTTCAAAGCACGGACATGAAATGTACGCCGATACGTTGTTTTTCTGGGAAGAAATCGTCAGAAGAGGCATAGATGTAAGACAGTACACATCCGTTTATGACGGAAATCCCGTAGAACCCTATGAAATTATATCCGAAGAAGAAACAAGCGTTTCCGAGGAGGAGCCCGATGAGACGGACAATTCCGAAGCCGAGACCGACAGCGACACTCAAAGCGCAGAGGGCGGAACTGATGATAACGCTTCGGACAGCGCGGACGGAAATTCTGGAAACGGCTCGGAATACGTTCCCGAAAATGGCGGGAACGACAGCGTAATTCCCTATAATAACAGCAATATCAACGGAACAGGCGGCTCAAACGGAACAGGCGGAAGTCCGGACGTTTCATATAATAACAATAATAACGGCGGAAGCGGAGACAATTTCCGGAATTCGGATATTGACAATAAAAATGACGGCAAAACCGACAGCAGCACCGACGAGAATGATAAAAACAACAATGATAGCAACAAAAACGGCAAGAATAACAATAAGAGCGGCAAAGATAACAACAAAAATAATAAGAATAACGATAAGAATGACAAAGGCAGCGACAACATTGATAATGATGAAAACACAAGCAATGACATAGGAAATAACAACAATGACGGAGAAACCACTCCCGACAACAACGTGCAGTTCGGCGGAAATACCAACATAACCACCGGCAATGAAACCACCGGCAATACTCAATACAGCAATATAACACTTTATATTGATGACGGCCCTATTGCCATTACAGAATCAGGCTATGGATATTATAGCAAAGTGGAAAGCGGCTATTCAGCTGCTATAACTGCTTTCAAAGGTGATTACATAATTACCCAAAGAGACAGAAGTAAGAAAGCAGATGCGTTTATTGAAGTTTCCGGAGGAACGCATAATATTACTTTAGATGGTATTAATATTGATTCTTCAGATAATGACGCATTATTTGTTTTATCCGATGCGGTCGTTAATCTTAAAGGCAGCGAAAAGGAAAATATAATTTCAGCCAAAGACGGCAATTACGGCATTTATAATCTCGGAACGTTGAATGTCAGCGGCGGCAAATTCACCGTAAATACCGGAGACGGCAGGACAGGATTTTTCAATAACAGCGGCACGGTCAGCATAAACGGCGGCTGCTTTGAGATCAGCGGCGAGGAATACGATATTTTCACTCAGGTCGGCACATTCAATGTGAACGGCGGATCTTTGCGGGCTGTCAACGGCAAGGTAAACGGGATCATAACCAATTCCTACGGCGACGATCTTGCGTGTTCGGTATATGATCATTTCCCGACAGCAGAAGAACGGACATATGCAAGTTCCGACGGAATGACTCGCGTTTACAGCGTCACGTCCGGAGACGCGGCTTCCGATGGAAATTACTACATATGGCTGCCCGAAGGTGAAGGCATTCCAATAAACGAGGTAAACTTCCCTGACGAGAAGTTCAGAAATTATGTTTCAAGTTATTTTGACAAAAACAAGAACGGATACCTTTCAGATAGTGAAAGAAAATCAGTAAGAAGTATAGATGTAAATCGCTATGGTCTTTCATCACTTAAAGGCATTGAATATTTTGAAGATATTAAAGGACTGTATTGTGGATATAATTACGGTATAAAAGACCTTGATATAAGCAAAAATACAGTGCTGTCTACTGTATATTGCGTAGGTACAGGTATAAACAGTCTTGATCTGAGCAATAATACAGCTTTAACGTCTTTAGAGTGCAATTCCACAAACATAGCAGACCTTGATCTAAAAAATAATACCGCTTTGACATATCTGAATTGCGGCAGTACAGATATAACAGAACTTGATATAAACAATAATACATCTCTAAAAGAATTATCCTGTTACGGAACAGATATTACCAAACTTGATCTGAGCAAAAATACGGCTTTGACATATCTGAATTGCAGAAATAATTCCAAATTAACAGATCTTGATATAAGCGTAAATACAGCCTTGACAAATCTGGATTGCAGAAATAATTCCCAATTAACAGATCTCGATATAAGCGAAAATACAGCCTTGACAGATCTGGATTGCAGTTATACCGGTTTGACCGACCTTAATGTAAACAGCAATATCGCTTTGCAATATTTAGATTGCAGCAATACCGATATAGTAAGCCTTGACGTAAGCAAAAATGCAGATTTGAGATCTTTATATTGCGGAAATACAGATATAACAAGTCTTGATTTAAGCAGCAATACAGCTTTGAAAACCATGAGCTGCAGATATACCGGCATAACAAGCCTTGATGTGAGCAACAATAAGGATCTGGTTTACTTATATTGTTATAATTGTAATCTTGCCTGCATTGATGTAAGCAGCAATACTAACATTTTAACTCTTTCAGCAGACGACAACGAACGCTCCGTAACCGTAACCGACGGCGAATTTGATACCAAAACAATTGAGGGATTTGACTTTACAAAAGTTACCGATCTTAAAAATGCAGTCATGGACGGAAACGGCGTTTTAAGCGGAATTGAAGATGACAGCGTAATTACTTATACTTACGACTGCGGTCAGGATAGAACGGTGACATTTACTTTAGTTCCCGATGAGAACAGCACGTTTGCACACGATGGCATTAAGATCAATGCCATAAACTTTCCCGACAGCAAGTTTATGGAGTATGTTTCCACAAACTTTGATACTGACAGTGACGGATATCTCTCGGATAGTGAGATCGCGGCGGCAACGAAAATTGATGTTGGTGGTACCGATTCGGCTGATGGCGGAATTACATCATTGCAAGGTGTTGAGTATTTTGAAGATCTGAATGTACTTAGCTGCGATCACAATAGTGGACTGACAAGCCTTGATGTAAGCAGCAATACTGCTTTAAAATATCTGGATTGCGACAACACTAATATAACAGATCTTGATGTAAGCAACAATACGGATCTGATATATTTATATTGTGACTATACTAAAATAGCAGATCTGGATATAAGCGGAAATACGGCTTTGACATATTTGAGCTGCTTCAATACTCGTATAACAGAACTTGATGTAAGCAGAAACACAGCATTGAAAGAATTGAGTTGTCTAAGCACTGAGATAACAAGCCTTGATGTAAGCAACAATACAGCTTTGGAAAAATTGGATTGCAGTTATAATCAGATATCAGTTCTTGATGTAAGCAGAAACACAGCATTGAAAGAATTAAGATGTCAAAATACGCAGATAACAAGTCTTAATTTGAACAGTAATACGGCTTTGACATATTTATTGTGCTACGATACTGATATAACAGATCTTGATGTAAGCAAAAGTACAGCTTTAATAGAAATAGAATGTAACAATACTAATATAACAAGTCTTAATGTAAGCAACAATGTGGCTTTGAAATATCTGGTTTGCCACCATACTAATCTGACAGAACTTGATTTAAGCAGCAATAAGGATCTAATAACTGTACAATGTTCTTTTTGTAACCTTGCTTATATTGATCTTAGCAATAATCTCCAATTAGCTACATCTTACGCCGGAGACAACATACACAGTATATCCCTTGATCCTCTGGGACAATTTGATGTACACTCCATACGCGGAATGGATCCAAGCAAAATATCTGACGTCAGCGGTGCAGATTACGACAGCACGACCGGAATATTCAGCAATTTTACCGGCGACTCGGTTTCATACACATATGACTGCGGTCGTGGCGGAGCGGCAATATTCACTCTTAAAACCACAGGCACAATAATGCTTGACAAGAGCAAATATGTTGAGGATCTTTCCGACAGGCTTGTAATTATCCCGGGCGTTAATGACGGCTCGGAGGACCCCGATTCCGGAACGACCGGCGGCTACCATGACGACAGAGTTCCTGATGAAAACAAGCTGGTAATTATCCCGGGCGTCAATGACGGCACGGAAGAAAGCGCTACAGTTCCCGAGGGTGAAGAAACCGCCATTCTCGAGGGCGAAGTTACTACTGTTCCGGAGGGTGAGGAGACCACCGTTCCGGAGGGTGAGGAGACCACCGTTCCGGAGGGCGAAGTTACTGCTGTTCCGGAAAGTGAAGAAACCACCGTTCCGGAGGGCGAAGTTACTACTGTTCCCGAGGGCGAGGAAACTGCGGAAAGTTCTGTTACGGAAGTTATAATGTCCACAGCGGCTATGGCTCTGGCGGCGGTCATCAGGTCGGAAATAATGCTTTCCGTAATTCTGAAATTTTTCGTAACAACATTGTTTGCAGCACCTATGAAACTGATATTAATAATTTTTGGAGGTAAGTAATATGATGAAAACGGCAGGAGATTTTTCGGGAAAATGACTATATCTGATAATTCTTCCGGAGAAAGTGAAAAATAATTATGAATATTAAAATTAAGAATATAAAAATTGATTATATAGAAATTTTCCTGATAATATCTCTTTTTGCCGTTGGAATATTTCACGAATTTCTCTCCTGTATCGTATCTTTGATCTTATGTATTTATATTGCAATACTTTCCGGAAAAAACGGCGGGGCAAAATTTACAGTCGGGCTTGGCAGTTCTGCAATTGCAGCGATAGTAATTTTTTACGGGATAAGCGAATTATGGGCAATAGACAGAGGAACGGCTTTTATAGGATCTTTGAAATTTCTGCCGCTGCTGTTATTTTCTGTTGTTCTTATGCAGTCCGATACATCTCCGGAAAAGTATCTTGGAATAATTCCGATAACTGCCGTTTCCATGACTGTAATATCATTTCTGCTGTCGCTTATTCCGATTTTGCGGAGAATATTTATTCCTGCTGACAGGCTTGCGGGTTTTTTTGAATATTCAAATACATATGCGTTATTTGCGCTGCTGGGATCTATTATTTCCGTTACAAAAGAAAGGATAAAAGCTGCCGATATAATTTTTGCACTGATACTTCTTGCGGGAATATTCCTTTCGGGAAGCAGGACCGTATTTGCATTAACGATCGTTTCGGCAATTGCAGTACTTATATTCCATAAAAATAAAAAGCTGAAACTATTCATTTCCGGAATAATTTTATTATCAATAATTTCGGCGGCATTGTATGCGTTTATCAGCGGAAATTTTGAAACAACAGGAAGATTTCTTACATCATCGTTTACCGAAAGCACGTTTGTCGGAAGAATACTTTATTTTTACGATGCGCTCCCTGTAATTCTGCATCACCCGTTCGGGCTGGGGTATGAAGGATATTATTATTTACAGACAAGTTTTCAAAGCGGCGTTTACAGTGTACGGTACATTCATAACGATTTTTTGCAGCTTATGCTCGATGTAGGTTTTATACCTGCAATTGCGCTTATTGCGGCAATTCTTCATGCGTTTTTCAAAAAAGGAACGAGTCTGAGAAAACGCCTGTTATTGTTTGTAATATCGGCGCACAGCTGTTTTGATTTTGATCTGCAATTTATTGCAATATTTATGGTATTGATATTGCTGCTTGATGTAAACTGCGGAAAGGCAATAAAAATTCCCGCTGCCGTATGTAATACAATATATACGGCATTGGGCTGCATTTCGATATATATGGGAATTTCACTTACCGGCGCTTTTCTGGGAAATTACCGTCTTTCCTATGCGCTTTATCCGTGGAATACCGATGTTAATATAAATTTGCTTATGCAGGACACGGACGCCGAAAGCATGGATATTGACGCTGACAGGATCATTTCACAAAATAAATATGTGCCCATCGCATATTCTGCAAAGGCAGAAGCTGCATATTCGCGGGGAAATTTTGCGGAAATGATGGAATATAAAGATAAGGCGATCAGGCTTTCCCCATTTGATCACGAAGAATACATAGATTACATTTACAAACTTCTTACCGGCGCTGAACTTTATAAGCAAGCCGGAGATACATACAGTTCGGAAATATGTATGCAAAAAGCGTTTGCAGTGCTGGATAATTTTTATTCGCAGGAAGATAAACTCAGCCGCCTCGGAAAAATGATAGACGATCAGCCCGTTACGGAAGTTCCTCCGGAACTTCAGGAATTTTCAGAAGAATACAAAAAAGCCGCCGGATAATTCCGACGGCTTCTTTTCAGCCTGTCATTTCGGAAAGCGCAGTTCTCAGAAGTATCAGATCCTTGTTATTGATCTTTCCGTCGTCGTCCATGTCTGCTGCTTCGGAATAAGCTGCTTCCTCACTGCTTTGCTCTGAAATCATTGTCCTCAACAGTATCAGGTCTTTGTTGTTGATAGTTCCGTCATCGTTAATATCGCCTTTGAGAACTTCAATCTGCTTGCGGATAATGAAGTATACCGCGTCCGAAGCCGATGGTTCAGCCCATTCTCCGTTTACGCAGGAAACTGCTGCAAATCCGTATGTAACACCGCTCATAAGCTGATCAAACGTGCAGGAAGTACCGTTTACTATCTTATTTTCGGTATAAACGCCGTTCATAATTTTATAAACTTTGTACTGACTTGCATTCGGAACAGCATTCCAGCTGAGTGTGACCTGATCCTCGCCGACTTCCGCTCTGTCAAATACCGGTATCGGGATCTCAAAATCCGTCATAGCCTTTACGAATATCTCCGCATTTGCATAGTCCTCATCGGGAAGATAGGAGAAATTCAGGTTTCCGCTGCCGTCCGAAACTGTCTGCGTTATAAACAGCAGATTATCGCTGTCAAACGGTTCCGCGGAAGTTTTTGACTTCATTCCGTAACAATTGTAAACTTCATTTGGCAGAAGCCCCGAAAATCTTTGCGCCGTATCGGGAAGAACATCGGGAGTCGGTGCGGGCGCCTGCGTATGATCCGTAACGATATTCGGATCGTTTATTTCCGCAATTGCCATAGGCTGTTCTTCCTGAACTTCGTCTGCGGTCTCATCTTGTTTATCAGTCTGTTCCTCATAGGGCATTATAAGCTGTTCCTCGTTTTCGGTGAAGAATATCGGCATATCCGCGGATATTCTTGCAGAGGAAGTTTTAGGGGGAATGTCGATTTTTACGGGAACTGAACTACTGGTTGTTGTTCCGTCTCCAAGCATACCATAATTGTTATCCCCCCAAGTATAAAGATCACCGTTTGTTGTTATTGCCGCACTTTGATAAAATCCAAGACTTAGACTTATTGAAGCAACGTTTTCCATTATTTTTATTGGAACTGAACTACAATTTTTCGTTGTTCCGTCTCCAAGTGCACCATAATTATTAACACCCCAAGTATAAAGATCACCGTTTGTTGTTATCGCTGCACTATAAAAGCCTCCAAGGCTTACGGAAGCAACATTGCTCATTATTTTTTTAGGAACAGATCTATTGTCTGTTGTTCCGTCTCCAAGCTGACCATCACAATTATAACCCCAAGTATAAAGATCACCGTTTGTTGTTATTGCCGCGCTGTGTGAGCTGCCAAGACTTACGGAAGCAACATTGCTCATTATTTTTTTAGGAACAGATCTATTGTCTGTTGTTCCGTCTCCAAGCTGACCAAAATAATTATTTCCCCAAGTATAAAGATCACCATTTGTTGTTATTACTGCACTATAATAATCTCCAAGACTTACGGAAGCAACATTGCTCATTATTTTTTTAGGAACAGATCTATTGTCTGTTGTTCCGTCTCCAAGCTTACCATTATTATTCCATCCCCAAGTATAGAGATCACCATTTGTTGTTATTACTGCACTATATTCATCTCCAAGACTTACGGAAGCAACATTGCTCATTATTTTTTCAGGATTTGGATTTGCTTTGTATGCACTTGTTTCTCCGTTTCCAAGCTGACCATAAAGGTTCTGACCCCAAGTATAAAGATCACCATTTGTTGTTATAGCTGCGCTATAATAATCTCCAAGATTTACGGAAGCAACATTGCTCATTATTTTTTTAGGAACATAATTGTTTGTTGTCGTTCCGTCTCCAAGTTGACCATAGTGATTAACTCCCCATGTATAAAGATCACCATTTGTTGTTATTGCCGCACTATGAAGATAACCAAGGCTAACAGAAGCAACGTTGCTCATTATTTTTTTAGGTACATAACTATCTATTGTCGTTCCGTCTCCAAGCTGACCATCCCAATTCGCTCCCCAAACGTAAAGATCACCATTTGTTGTTATTGCCGCACTATGATAGCTTCCAAAGCTTACCTGTTTAATGTATCCTTTATTCAATGGGTAATTCTCAACCGCAGATCGGAAATCTTTTCCGAAATTATCAAAAAGCTCCATTAATCCGTTTGGTAAAACAACATAAGAGCCGAACGGCGTTTTAAATACATTTTTGCCTATAGAATCAACACTATATGTGACTATTTGTAAATCTTTAGAACCAAAAACGATCATAAAAGACTTTTCTCTATCAACATACCCCTCTTTTGACGCTTTTAAAATATAGCCGTTAATTCCAAGATAACACTGTATTTTGCCTTCTCCGTCTGTTGTGTATTCTTTATTATAAGAATTATCTCTGGCGGTAATAACGATCTTTGCGCCTTGAATAGGGTTATTATCATTATCAACTAATTTGGCAGTGAAAAGATATGCTTTATAAGGACAATCTCCGAATCCGGCTGTTACTCCTTCACCTCCTCTTTGTGAAATGTAAAAGTCCGCTATCTTTATCCTTGCCTCAGTATAAACAGGACGCCATTCAATATTTTTAAGTATACTTATTTTAAATTCAAATGCAACTCCGCCATATATTTCTCCTTTAATACATATGTTACATTGATGAAGTTTGCCGTTTTCGGGCAAAAATCCCGATTCAGGTTTAAATGATACTTCCAGAAAAGGACCCGCTTTAATTGAAGCTGTAAATATATTATTATCAAGAACATGAATTTTTGCTTCTAACTTTAGATCCAACGAAATTTTTATTTTTCCTTCAATATTCACGATTTTTTTATCAGGATTGAAACTCGGCTTTTTGGATATATTTTCTACACCATTTTTATCGGAATCAGAAACAAATCCTATTACCTCTTCGATCGTTCCGGATATGTCAATAGATACATCTGCTGATAAACTCAATTCAACACTAACTGAAACTTTTACAAACGGTTTATTAAAAATCGTAATACTTCCAAGCGTCCATTTATGTTCAGCCTTTGCTTTTGCTGTAATACTTAATTTACCCGTTAATGTCGCTTTGAGTTCAAGATATGCTCTGTCTTTACCAAGCCAATTCACATCGTAATATGCTTTATAAGAAGTTTTAACTTTTATGCCTATAGTTCCATAAAATGTACCATCTTTATTTTTGAATTTAAAATCGTCTCCTTCTGTTATTGAACCTTCGTTTCCTATTCGTGCATAGCTTGCACTTTGCGCTTCTCCATTTTTACCAAGGTATTCAACACCTTCTCCGCAGGTGCTTTCATCATACACGGTATCGTCTCCGTCAGATGCGCCTTCGATTTTATAAAAATCAAAAACATCTTCCATATCCGTGTCCTGACCGTAAATTGTGACTCTGTCCTCGTCTATGCTGACGGATTTTACTTTAACTATAAGTATTTGTCCGTCGCCGTATTCCTGAGAATAAACATCACCTTTTTCCAGTCCCTTGACTTCATCATCGGCATTGTCGATAACATAAACAAAATTTGTATCATCAGCGGAAACAACGGTATTCTTTCCGCCTTTATCATCGGAAAGCACCGTTCCCGACTTATACACCGCAAAATTGTTGGTTTTGTCCTCGTCAAGATTAAGTACCAGATCACTGTTGAAATCATCTGTGGTCTTTTTCAGAAATTCCTGCATTTCCTTTGTATATGTAGGACATTCATACATAGTACATAACGGACGCATATTTTCCGGATTAACAAGATATGCACGTATATAATAATATTCAGGTATTTTGTCTTTATCGATCTCAACGGTTACAGACGTATCTTCATATGTTACTGCCGTCTGTCCGGAAGCCGCCATCTTATTTGTGGTCTCCTCGTAAATTCCAAGCACGAGCAGACTGTCTTTCTGCGTTTCCACATCAACCGTATACTTTCCGGGTTCGGTCATTTCAGCCGAAAAAACATTATAGCCGTTGTTTTCTTCTATTTCATCAGATTTTGTGCTGAACGCGTCAGCCATCATTGTTCCGAAGGAATTTGTTCCGCTTATTTCCATTTCGCTGTTTATGCCGGAATTATACGCTTCTGTAGAATCAGCAGTAATTGCAAATTCTCCTGTCACTGCCGAAACAGCCAGCATTACCGACAGAAAAAATGAAATTATCCTTTTCAAATACACCGCTCCTTTATTATTTTATGCCTGCAAGCCGTAACTTGCAGGCATAACTTATATCAGTAGTCAAATACCAGATCGTCGATACATCTCTTGCGGAGTATGCGGTATCTGCGTTTCTTATTTGAATATTTTGATATTTTCGGAATATCAAATACTATCTGCAATCCGCCGACAGCAGGCATACCTGCATCTATTGCGGGAGGTGCAAGATCAACCGCTGCAGCACCGGAAGAAACATCTTCGTAAATCGGTTCGCTTGAAAATGCTATTACGTAATATGATGCGTGTGAAAATGCAAATACTGCTTTCTGATCTTTCACAAGGCAGGATAAGGAAGTCTGTTCAAGCTGCTTTGTTTCTAAATTGTAGTAATAAAGTTTTGCATAATATCCGTTATATTGTTTTGGAAGCGGCACTGTAAGCATTCCGTCAAATCCAAGATCACCGCTGTAATAAAGTCTTAGCTGAACGGCGTCTTTCTCGCTTTCAAGCGCATTGACAATATCGGCGGGAATTTTCTGCGAAGATGTTGAAGCACGGAGATTTATTTCCTTGGGGTTTGTTACATTGATACCGTTTATGTCCCAGACAAAACCGTTGTCCATGTTTAATTCGAGCGTAATGTTCCGTCCTTGGATAATGCTTAGTATTTCAGCGGGAATTTCGTATGTATTGTTCATATCAATGCTTATTACACCACCATCGGCTGCCGCTGCTGCCGCTTCAATAGCCTCCCAACCGGAGATCTGATCGTTTCCGAAAATTGAAGGCTCTGTCATCTGCGGCTGAACTGTCGTAACATCTGTCGGGCTCTGATTCGGACGTACAGGCGGAGTAGGAGTAGGAGGTGCGGGAACAGGATCAACACCGATCGCAGGAATGGTTTCCGTTCTGAGAGTGTATCCGCACACTGTGCAATAGTAAGTCCTTACACCGTCTGAAGCTGCAGTTGCGGGAGTAGTTACTGTTCCGTTATCGGAAATATGTGCAGAGATCCCCGTGGTGCTTCCGCATACGTCACAAACCTGCCAATGTCCGTTTTCATCACATTTATATCCGCTGTATGTGTGTCCCTTGGGGTAGGACGGTGCAGAATATACCGTTCCGCAGCCGTTTTCACATTCAGACGTCCTTGTACCCATTTCCGTGCAGGTCGCCGTGTCGGTGTAATTTACAAAGCTGTGACCAAGCGGCGGAATATCCGTTTTGCCAAGGAGTTTTCCGCATACGGAACATTTTGTTTCACTGCTTCCGGAAGTCGTGCAGTCCGGAGAAATAACTTCCGGTTCGCCGGCAGTGTGAGCTGTCTTAGCAATTGTTTCCGTTAAAAATTCCGTACAGTCGGGAACGGAACAATACACGTTCCGTAAACCTTCCGAACTGCAAGTTGCGGGAGTTATTTCAACTATATTTCCGTTGAAAACATGATCATGGGAAGTGTCTTCTACCGCTTCCGCTTCTGCTTCACCACAGGTCAGGCAGGCTCTTACATATTCATTTTCAGAATACTTTACCCATTCGCTCCATGAATGTCCTGCCGCAGGAATGATCTCTACATCGTTCTGAGCGCCGCAGACCGTGCAGTGATGAGAACGGTATCCGTCTTCTGTGCAGGAAACATCCTGATCGATCGTCCATTCTTCGGACCATGTATGACCGATTGCGGGAGTATATTCAATTCCCCAGTTCTTTCCGCAAAGACGGCAGACAGATTCCTGCTGACCGGGTTCGGTGCAGTTGGGTTCAAATATGACTTTTGTGTCAATATCTGCGTGCGGGCAGGCTTCGATGATGAAAGTTACCGTGTAAACAGCTGTATCTCCGCTTTCCGCGGTAACGGTGATATGTACGGCTCTTGAAGCCGGCAGGTCGGGATTGATGCTTTCTAAAATAAAGTTATTTTCGCTTATGCTGACATCTGATTCCGGTTTCAGAGCAGAAGCGGATATTTCGTATGTTTTGTTCTTATTGGAAATCCATTCCGCATATGAAATGGTATATGTGTATTCCGTTATATCCGCCGAGAATCCGTTGATGCTTTCTCCGTTTATTTTAAGTTCATTCAGGCTTGCGTCTGTGTCGGTAAGGGTAAATGTTTTTGAAACAACTTCGCTAAGTGCTTTTCCGTCCTCAATTGCTGCCGCCTTTACGGTCAGCGAATTTGTTGTTTTGGGAATATTCAGCGAAGCAACATCAATGCCGTTAGCATAAACTTTTGACGAAGCGGTCGGACGCGATCCGTCAGTTGTGTAATAAACGGTTCCGCTGCCTGTAATTTCAACTATTCCTTTGCGGGAAAGTTTTACGGAATCATCTGTAACGATAACAGGCGGTTCTGTTCTTTCCTGCTCGGTAAATGTTATTGTATATGTTGTGGAATCCACACCGTTTTCGGCAGTAACAACAATAACGGCTGTATTCTTGCCTTCCTCAAAACTTTCCGCCTGTTTTACGGTAACATTGGCATTCTTGTCATTGGGAACGGCAGACACAGTGGGAACAGGATTTCCGTAAGGAACTACAGCGGAATATTCAGTCGTTCCCTCCGAAATGTCTATTGACACTTCACTGTCCGATACGGAAACCGAATCAAGTCCGGAATCATTATTTGGTACTCTTACTTCCTTGCTTACAGGTTCGGAAGCATTTACCGTGGTAGTGGCTTTTACACGTACAAAGACATACCATGTGGAATTTGCAGGCTTTCCGTCAACGGTCAGACCGCTTCCAAGATCAGCCCATGCAGCATCTTCGGGAATCGCAGAGGTTTCCGAAATAATACATTCATATCCGTCCATGGGTGCAATTACAAATCCGTCCGATGTCACATCAATATCGGGAGTATTTACAGTGCCGATGTAATCGGATTTTCCGGCTGTTACGGAATTGGATTTTATAAATCCGTCACAATTTTTTGCTGCGATCGTAACATTAAGAATACGTTCGTTCTGAACATCATCGGCTGTTACAGTGTATGTTTCAGCCATTGTAACGTCTTCATCCCTGATCCAGTCCTTGGCGCTCCAGAGATATGTAATATCACCTGCATCATTACCGGAATAACCTTTTTTATATGTGATAACAGGTGTTAATACAGTATCTGCCGTACCGTTTGTACCTATGGAAACGCTTTCAATAACATCGGAAATATTATATTTTCCGGTCGTTATTTCTTTTGCATCGGACGGATCGGAAGCCTGTACCTCATCGGTCTCGGCAACACGCACATAAACATAATATTTTGTATTGCCTTTCAGCCCCGAAGCGGTTTTTTCAGTATGCCATTCCGCTTGTTTGAAATCGCTTATCGGCGTATCGGAATATGTATATTCCACACCGTCTTCAAGAGCAATGTCAAATGTTGTTGCGGTTATATTGGTGATTTCCGGTACGGAAGGTATTTCGCCATCATATTTTTCCTTGACGGTACTTCCTGTAACGGTGATCTTGCCGTTTACAAAATCCGTTTCGTATTCGGTAAATTGTCCGCCGGCATAACTGAAGGTATCGCCTTCACTCGGGATCATGGTTATTTCATATTCTCCATTGTAAGCATCATCGTTAACGGTGAATTCAATGGTTAAAAGATTACCCTTGCGCGGAAGATTTTCAAAGCCTACCCAACTTAATTTAAATCCGCTTTTGGAAATATCGGCGGGAGGTATAAAAGGCGACTCTATTCCTACACCTGTGCCAAATACTTTATGGTCATTTACAGCTGTGCAAGTAAGTGCATTAGTGTCATATCCAAGATAAAACGCTGTACTGATAATGTCCGGATCACTGCTGATATTTATATCAACAGATACACTGTCGCCCGGTTCGCCTTTGGCAGATGACATTGTAAAATGAACTGTATCATCTGCCGCAAATACTGTTGTGGAAAATGCCGGCAGCAGCTGCATTATGCTTACTGCCGCTGACAGAATTCCCGCAACAAGCCTCTTTTTGAACATAACGATCAACTCCTTGAATAATAATTATTTAGTTTGCTTGGAAAGATATTCTCTCATCAGAATAATATCTTTATTATTGACCTTGCTGTCGCTGTTAAGATCAGCGGCAGGAGAAACGGTTTCTTCATCTGCATTGGATTTAGAAACAATATCTCTTAAAATTATCAGATCCTTGTTGTTGATATTTGTATCTCCGTCCAGATCGCCCTTTATTGAACTTTCCTCTGTCACCACATAAACGCTGAGATGATCCGTAACAAAATTGATATATCCTTCACCGGATGAATAGTATTCGGCTGATGCGTGCATATCCGTGTATGATCCGTCAGCTTCTTTACGCAAAACCGTTATCGGACCTTTAACACCATCGGGGATCGGGATAGTTACAGCTATCTTTCCGTTAGGCTGTATTTCAACGCCGTCCTTTTTAAGGGTAATATCATAGGCAAGAACCGCGCCGTAAACTTTTATGTCCGACATATCGGCAATTGGTTCAACATCAAGAACTGCGTCTGGGTCAATTACAGTATCACCAATTGCCGCAATTGCCGAATCGGTATCGGTCAATATGCTTTCATCGGGTATTTCAATATAATAATTACATATTGTACATTTTACAGACATATACCAATTATTGTTTGAATCTCTGAATGCGCTGACCTCATCGCCAAAAGTATGCGGTTCCGTTTTATCTCTTTCTCCGCAGAAACATTCCTTGGCATGACCTATATTATTGTCGTTTTCGTCATATATATTTACATATGTATCAAAGTTATGTCCGTTATGTTCAACCGCCGTAAGTTTAAAATATTTTACTATGTCATTTCCTTCTGATAAACCATTTTTTATTGTTAATTTGACTGTATATTCGCCGGGCTTGCTTATTAATACTTTAGTGTAACTATACCTTAAGCTGTTTTCAATATGTACATTTGGATCATCACATGATAATACGGGGATCCATTCTCTTCTTACAAAAATAATGCCGCCTGATTGTTCATATATACTTTCATCAAGTTCCTCATCATAATTGTCAGATAAATTGCTTATATACATATTAATGTATTTGTTTGTAATAAATTTCAGCGGGCTGATACTTATATCATCATAATTATAATGATAGTCATATCCTTTATAATATTGCGGATTATAATCTTCTTCATCAATTTTTTCTATTCCTTTAATGTCGCTTTTTTTCTGAATATAATTATAGTTGCAGCGGCAATAAGAGATATTTGGGCATGAACTTATATCCAACTCTGTAATTTGATTATTGTGGCAATCCAACCAATGTAAATTACTGCAATTTCTTACACTTATTGACGGAATAGAATTATTATAGCAATATACAGAACGCAATGTAGAATTACCATCTAAATTAATTGGTGACGTAATTTTATTATAATTACAATTTAATGTGCCAAGCTTTTTGTTATTATCAATATTTAACGTTGTGACATAATTTTCTTCAAATGATAAACCATTTAAATCGGTACAGTTGCTTACATTCATTTCTGTTAATTTGTTATGGCTGCATTCAATACCAATTAATTTATCATTTGATGAAAAATCAAGGCTTTGCAGATTGTTACTGCTGCATTCCAAAATTGTCAGCGATTTATTGTTATTCAAATTTAATTCCGATAAATTATTACTGTTTAAATACAAGTGTTCAAGTTTTGTACAAGAAGATACATCAATAGCGTTAAGGACATTGTGCTCAAAGTTAATAAGTTCCAAATTTACATTATTTTTCAGATCAATAGCCGAAATATTATTATTGGCGCAGTTCAAAGATGTTAAAGCGATATTTTTATTTACATTCAGCGAATTAATTTTTGTATCCGGACAATAGACTTTACACAGAACGGTATTTTTCTCAATATTTAAACTATACAGATCAATATTGTTACAATTTAATTCTACTAACTTCTCGTTGCTGCTTATATCTAACGATGTCAGATTTGTATTTCCACAGGAAAAATTTGTAAGATTTTTATTATAAGTGAGGTCAATAACAGAAATATCAGCATTTCCGCAATTAAATATTTCCAAATTGATATTTTTACTTATATCAATTTCTTTGAGACGCTTATGCGTTTCTTTTTTATCATATGTTAAAATATTTAATTCTTTCAGAGCAATGTTATTGCTAACATCAATGCTTTCGATTTCATTATAACTGCAATTAAGAGTTTCAAGTGCAGCACAATTTTTAACATTAATATTTGTTATTTCATTATGACTGCAATCCAAGTACACTAAAGAAGTACAATTTTCTAAATCCAGAGATGTTAATCCGTGATAATGCAAAACCAATTTTTTTAAATTTTCAAAAACATTTATACCTGTTATATCAGATATTTTATTACTTGAAGTACCATTGAGCGAAATCGTTTCAACATTATTAATCTCCTCTTCCGACAGACTGCCGTTTTTGTCCTTATCAAAATTTTTTGAAACATAATCCCTGAAAACACTGTCAGGGAAGTTTTCTGCATCTATAGCCACGTCTCCGGCTGCAAATGCAGTAACGCTTGCAGCAGCTGCACCGATCAGACACGCCGCAGCAGCCGCCAATTTTTTTAATTTCATACAAATACTTCCTCCTTGTAAAATATAAAATTATGGTTATTGCCATAAAATTCTATTAACTTTGCCTATAAAGCCTCCTTTTTTGCCTTTAAATGTATAACTTGCAAAAAATTCCAAACTAATACCGGATATAATTATATCATATTTTATACAAAATGTCAGAACTTGTCCACATAGAAAAAATATGGTATAATAAGAAGTATGAGATATACAAGTGATTTAACAGATAGCCAATGGGAACTGATAAAGGAATACTTTCCAGCCGGAAATAAAAGCAAATACGACAAGAGAGAGATGGTGAATGCAGTATTATATCTTGTGAAAACCGGTTGCCAGTGGAGAAATCTGCCAAAGGATTTTCCAAACTGGAAGGCAGTATCCATGTTTTACTACAGAGCCTCAAAAAATGGCGTCTGGGATAAAGTACAGCAAATGTTGGTGAAGAAGGTACGAACATCTAAAGGAAAAAACGAAACGCCAACCTATGCCCTGATCGACTCACAATCAGTAAAAACAGTGTCTGCAAGTCAGAACAGAGGATATGACGGAGGAAAAAAACAAAAGGAGTAAAACGTCACATTGTTACCGATACAATG
>CANRFB010000013.1 GCA_947629785.1 uncultured Clostridia bacterium
TGTAGGCAATACAAAATAATAAATAATTTCCCTGAATGATTTTTGTTAATATTTACAACACAAAAATGTAAAAAGATATTCCCACGATTTCCTTGACCTTGACCGAAAGTTGTGGTAAAATTATTAATATAATTCGACCGGCGGTCGAAAATCAAAAACGCGCAATTCTGCGAAATATTAATTATGAATCAGGACCTGCCACATTGTGGCTTTATTTTTAAAACAAAATTCGACTATCGGTCGAATTTTGTATGCAGGCATTAAGCATTACGAATTACGCATTAATATATTTGAGGTGATATTATGAAACCTATTATTGCAGCCGCGGGAGTTGCGGCAGCGGCAGGAACGGTCGGCGCATTTGCGGCGGCGTACACGCTTTTTAATCGGGTCATTCCCAGACAGACCGAGCTTCGGGTGGACATCGGCGAAATGGCTGACCTCGACCAATGGGAAGAATATAAGAAAATTATCCACCCCAACAAGGAATGGCTTGCCGCAAGGCAGATGGAGCATATTACCATACAGGCGCGGGACAAGATAACCCTCCACGGCGACTATATCCCCGCGGATGATCCCACCGATACTATTGTAATTGCTTTCCACGGGTATACCGGCAGCGGAATGTCCGACTGCGCGTCTATTGCGGCGTTCTTTCTGAAAAAAGGCTTTGACTGCCTTGTGGTGGACAACCGCGCTCACGGCAAAAGCGAGGGCGACTATGTGGGATTCGGCATTCTTGACAGATACGACTGCCTTGCATGGGTAAGATACGTCTGCGAACGTTTCGGCAGCGGCAAAAAAATCGTTCTGTACGGCGTTTCCATGGGGGCTTCAACGGTGGTAATGGCTTCGGGATTTTTACAGCTGCCCGAAAACGTCAAGGCGATAATTTCCGACTGCGCGTTCACTTCCCCCTATGACGTGTTTGCACACATTCTCAAAAGGGACTACCACCTGCCGCCTTTCCCCGTAATGAACATAAACAACGAACTTTGCAGACGGAAAGCGGGTTACGGCTTTGACGATTATTCCACGCTTACCGCAGTAAAGACCACGACCCGCCCCATTCTTTTCATTCACGGCGAAAATGATAATTTCGTGCCTACATGGATGAGCGAAAAGAATTACGAAAACTGCGCTTCCCCCAAGGAACTGCTTATAGTTCCAAATGCGGGACACGCTGCAAGCTATTATGAAAATGTTCCTCTTTACGAAAAAACAGTGTCGGATTTCCTCGGAAAATACCTGAATGAACAATGAAAAGGGGTTTCTTGATATGAAAGAATTTAACATCAACGGCGCGGTAATGCAGTGCTATCCGCTTACTGCCGCACAAAGGCTTCACAATTACACTATAAAATACGCGCCCCATCAGGTGCTTTGCATAGGAACGGGATTCTACGTCAGGCAGGACGTGGATTTCTCCTTGCTGAAAGAGGCAATTTACGAATCATATAAGCGGTTCGATTCCATGCGCCTGCGTTTCGTTCAGGACACTGACGGAACGATCTACCAGTATGTATGCCCCTTTGAGGAGCGGGAAATTCCGTTCTATGATTTTTCATCATGGAATGAAGATGACGCCCACAACGAAATGAAGAAATGGACTGCCGTTCCCTTTGAGCGGTTCAATTCCCCCATGAATAATGTTGTTATGATAAAGCTCCCCGACGGCTTCAACGGCGTTTATCTGAAAGTTGACCACATGACCATGGATTCAAGTTCCATAATCGCCTTTGACAGCGACGTTCTGGAAATATACTGCGCTAAAAAATACGGCACGCCCATGCCGAAATATTCGCCGCTGCCCTATCTGGACGCGGTGAAGAAAGACCTCGAATATGAAGCGGGTTCTCCCGCAAAACAGCGCGACGCGGAATTCTGGGCGGAGGAACTTGCCAAAAAAGAGCCCATGTACACCGACTTCACGGGAATGGGACGGCTTCTCACCATGCGCCGCGAACTCAACAAGCCCCGCCTGAAAAGCTGCATGGTAGTTTCCCGCGACCCACGGGCGGATATTTCCGTTTATTCCCTTGAGAAAGAGCCCTCCGAAAGGCTTATGCAGTTCTGCGCGGAAAACAACGTTCCCATGGCGACTCTGCTGCTTATGGGACTGCGCACCGTGCTTTCAAAATTCAACGACGACGAGAAAGACGTTTCCATAAAAACCTGTATCGCTCGCCGCGGAACACTTCTTGAAAAGCGTTCGGGCGGAACGAGAATACACTTCTTCCCGCTGCGGACAATTATCCCGCCGAAAACGAAATTCATTGACGCGCTGCATATCATCCAAGGTGAGCAGAATAAGATTTTCCGCCATGCAAATTACGACCCCATCGCCCTCACAATGGAGCGGGGAAAGCGTTATAAACTCACTCCCGGCGCAAGTTATGAAAGCATGAGCCTTACCTATCAGCCCCTTACCATCAGACAGCGCGATGCGGAACTTCCCGATGTGGAATATAAGTCTTTCTGGTACTCAAACGGTGTTGCGGGACAGCCGCTGTATCTGACAGTTATGCACCGCACCACGGACAACGGACTGAATTTCAATTTTGAATACCGCAAGGACGTTGTTACCGAGTCGGAAATGGAATACCTTTACTATTACCTCTGCCGCGTGCTGTTCAGGGGAATTGAGGACAAGGACCGCACCGTCGGCGAAATTCTTGAAATGATATAAAAGGAGAATTACTATGTTTGAGAAATTAAAAGAGATCATCTGCAATTATGTTGAAGTTGACCCCGCGGACATCAAGCCCGAATCAAGATTCATTGACGACCTCGGCTTCAATTCCTATGATTTTATGAGCCTTCTGGGGGAACTGGAAGAGACTTTTGACATTCAGGTGGACGAGCAGGAAGTTATGAAGCTTCACACCGTGGAGGACGCTGTAAATTACCTTGAAACGCTGAAGAAATAATTCATGACGGGAGGAAAAACAATGGACAAGAATTCTGTAAAAACCCTTGCGGATCTGGTCTGCGCGTCCGCTGCCGAATACGGCGGAAAGACGTTCATAAAAGAAAAAGACGGCAAGGAAATCAACGAAACATCTTTTGAAAATTTCAAAGAAAACTGCCTGAAAGTTTCAGCGTTCCTGAACGGCATTTCGGGCGGCGAAAAGCTGCACGCGGCTGTTATCGGCGGAACGAGTTCAATGTATCTGGAAAGCTATTTCGGCACGGTGATGAGCGGGAATGTTATTGTTCCCCTTGACGCGCAGCTTGCCTGTGAGGACATCTGCGAGCTTATGAACCGAGCGGACGTAACGGTATTTTTCTTTGATGTGCGTTACGCGCCCATGCTTCCCGCCGTAAA
The DNA here is from genome assembly GCA_947629785.1 of uncultured Clostridia bacterium. Classification (GTDB taxonomy): domain Bacteria; phylum Bacillota; class Clostridia; order Oscillospirales; family Ruminococcaceae; genus RGIG8773. The sequence goes on from CANRFB010000013.1 coordinate 3,329, forward strand.
AAACACCTGTCCGCAGATAAAAACATACGTTGCTTTCAAGGACGCCGAGGGCGCGGACACTTCAATAACAAAGATAATTTCGGAGTATTCCCCTGCCGTTCCCGCAAAAATAAATTCTGCCGACCTTGCGGCGATAGACTACACTTCGGGGACTACCGGCAAGGCGAAAGGCGTAATGCTTTCCCATGGGAATCTTATTGACAACGCCATGTGTCAGGACGGGGAAAGTTCCCCCGAGGACACGCTTCTCACCGTTCTGCCTGTTCACCACATATATTGTTTCACCTGCGACATACTGCTTTCCATAAGATACGGGGCGACGCTTTGCATAAATGATTCCATGATGAGAATTGCCCAGAATCTGAAACTTTTTCAGCCCACAATTATCCTGCTTGTGCCGATGATAATCGAGACACTTTACAAGCAGATAATGGCGGCTGCTTCCGCAAAACCCGATATTCCGCCCGCTGTAATAGCGCAGTCGGTTTTCGGCGGACGTCTGAAAGGCATATACAGCGGCGGAGCGTATCTCGATCCCGACCTTATTTCGGGGTATAAAGAACTGGGAATACCCATAGCGCAGGGCTACGGCATGACCGAATGTTCCCCCAGAATTTCCACCGCAAGTTTTGAGGACAAAAACGCGGGCGGAAGTGTGGGAACCATAGTAAACGGCTGCGAAGTGCGCATTGAGGACGGGGAAATAGTTGTAAAAAGCCCGTCCGTAATGCAGGGATATTACAAAGACGCCGCAGCAACAGCGGAAGTTCTCACTGCGGACGGCTGGCTGCACACGGGCGATCTGGGATTTGTAGACGAAACCAATCATGTTCACATCACGGGACGGAAGAAGAATCTTATCATTCTCAGCAACGGCGAGAATGTTTCCCCCGAGGAGATAGAAAACAAGTTTTCGGGCGTTGCGGCTGTTCTTGAAGTGCTTGTTTATGCCGAGGACGGAGTTATCACCGCGGAAGTATTCCCCGACAAGGACGTTTGCGGCGGAATGACCGAAGAGGAGACTGCAAAGCTGATTTACGGCGAAGTGCAGAAGATAAACAAGACGCTTACGTCCTCAAAGACTATACACAGGCTTCGCATACGCGATGCAGAATTTGAGAAAACCACTTCCAAAAAGATAAAACGGCAGCAATCTACGCAGGGAAAACAAGTCTGAGCAGGCGCATCCTGCCAGAGTTGAGAGTTGAGAGTTAAGAGTTGAGAGCAGGCTGAGCCTGCACCCTTTCAGGTTTTATTTTAATTGAAACCGTATGTGCCTGCCGTGAGGTTAAGTAAAGCACAATCTACAAAAATTCCCCGCCTGTATGGACGGGGATTTTGTTTTAAGCATTAAGTGCCTCCATAAGTTCGTCAATATTGTCAAACGGACCGTATAACTCACCGTTTTCCGCAGCAGACATTGCTGACAATGTTGCTGCGTTCGGTATCTCTGCGGCAGGTTCAAAGGGCAGACCGTTGCAAAGCAGCGCTTTCCTATAAAACATATCCGTTGCCGTGTTTATATCCAATCCGATCTCCGCAAACAGTTCTGTAACTTTTGTTTCAAGTTCCGGTTCAATTGAAATATTTATCATAGTAATTATTTCCTTTCATTTAAATTGCTGTTGTACTTATTATATTATACCACGAATAAATGAAAATTGCAATAAATGCAGATTGTGTTTCAGGTCATGCACGGTATACGTTAAGTTAGAAATCACAAAATAAAGCCTGACTGGGTCAAGGCTCAGCCTTGTCAGCCTTGTATTTGATCCCCACTTTTGAAACCGACTGTTCGTCCGCTTCAAGCACGCTGACGGTGAATATCCCGCTTTCAATAACTGCCCCCGCTTGGGGAATACAGCCGAAAAGTTCCATTACCCAACCGCCTACGGTGTTGCTTTCCGTCTCGATAAGATCGGCGGGAAGCTCCATCTCTTCCAGCATATCGGAAATGCTGATGTCCGCGCGGACGTCATAGGTGTTTTCCGCGACTTTTACCACGTTGTGGATAACTTCGTCATTTTCGTCGTAAATTTCGCCTACAAGTTCCTCGATAATATCTTCCATGGTGACGATGCCGCTGGTGCCGCCGTATTGGTCTTTTACGATAGCCATGTGAATTTTCGTGCGCTGCATTTCGTAAAGCACTTCGGAAATAAGCTTCATTTCCGAAACATACAGCGCTTTCTGAATAATTCCCTCAATGCTGACGGGCTTTCCCTCCGATTCGAGGAGCAGCGCGAAAAAGTCCTTTTCGTTTATAAGCCCGATAATGTTGTCAATGGAATCTTCATAAACGGGCAGTCGGGTGTATCTGTCGCGGATAAATATTTCCTTTATCTTTTCAATGTCCTCGTTCCGCTCTACGGCTACGACCTTTACACGGGGGACAAGTATCTGCTCAATGATTATTTCGTCAAATTCAAGTGCGGAACGTACCAGATCGCTTTCCTGTTCTTCAAGAACGCCCTGATCCTCAATTTCTTCTATGATGTATTTCAGCTCGTCCTCGGTGAAATTGGGGGAATCGTCGGATTTTACGGCTTTAAGCATACCTTTCTGAATAAGCGAGAAAATCGCCGAGATCGGCGTTAAGATCCACATTATCGCGCTAAGGGGCGCAGAGAATGCAAGAGCGCACCTGTCGGCGTTCTGCTTTGCGAAAGTCTTGGGCATGATCTCCCCGAAAATAAGCACAAGTATGGTCATTACCACCGTGGAAACAGCCACCCCCGCCGCGCCGAACAGATTTACAAAAAACACCGTGCCAAGAGACGAGGACAGGATATTCACAATATTGTTCCCGATGAGAATAGTCGTCAGAGTTTTGTCGAAATTTTCCGCAATTTGCAGAGCGCGGGCGGCTTTTTTATTGCCGTTTGAAGCTTCATGCTTGAGACGTATTTTATTTACCGACGAGAACGCCGTTTCCATGGACGAAAACACCGCCGACATCGCTATTAAAACAATAAGCGCTATTATATAACCCATATGACCTTGCCTTTCATTTCGTTTTATAGTGTTATGATTTAATATGATAACACAAAACGGAAGATTTTGCAAGGGTTTTTTCCGATTTTGTCAGTATTGAAAAAATTCCCCTCGCTCTGCGGCAAGGGGAATTCTGCTTATTCTTCAAATTCGCTGTATGAAACCCATTCATATTCCGCGGTAAGGGGAAGATTTGTGTCGTCAAATGCGTTCAGCCAACTGTCAACGCCTGTTCCGCACCATGCGTTCATCATTATCTTTCCGGGCGTGGACGGGATATTTTCCGTGGCGGTGTAAGCTTCCGCGCCGTCAACATACCAGACTATCTTGTCGGCATACCATTCAAAAGCGTATGTGTGGAATCCCTCCGACGCGTCAAATCCCAGATCGTACAGATACTCGTGATTTCCCACACCGTTTGTGAAATAGTTGAACTGCACTTTTGTGGTGTCCTTGCCGAGAATTTCCACGTCGATCTCGTCCCACGGGTTATTGTCGGAAGGTCCCGTGTAGGTAAAGAACGAGGAAACAACGCCGTCGTTCCTGATGGCTTTCATGGAAACTTCATACCGCCCGTAGCTGTAGAAATTCTTTGAGCGGTATTCCGCGCCGGAATAGGGTATGCCTGACGTTATATCCGTGTCCTTGTCGATCTTTAACTGCATATGATCGTTTTCAAATGTGCAGTTTGCAGCCCGCCATGTGACATTGAACATACTTCCGTTTGTCCAGCCGTCGGAAATTTCAAACCATTCGGGTCCGCCGTCTTTAAGTTCCGCCCTGAAAGTTCCCTCGCCTGTTCCTGTGGTTCCCGAAGCGTTTCCGCCCTGACAGGAACAGAATATCATCATGCAGGAAACCGCCGCGGCAATTGTTTTCAAAAATACGTTTTTCATATGCTCTCCTCCAAAGTTTTTCATTAATGAAATTATACCACGGTTTCCCAAAAAGTAAATACAATTTTTTTGACATTTATATTACGATTTTGATTTATTGTTTCCCCAGTTGGAGCGGTAGTATTTTTTGCGGAATTCGCCGGGGGTCATGCCCGTATACTTCTTAAAAGTGCTGATAAAGTGGCTGTGGGTGGTGAATGCAAGGTAATTCCCTATATCAAGGGCGGAATAGTCGGAATATTTCAGCATATTCTGTGCGGTCTCGATGCGTTTCACGGCAATATATGTGCTGATGGTTACCCCCACTTCCTTGTGGAAAAGCCTTGACAGGTACGCGGAACTGAGATCGACCGTTTCCGCAATATCCTCTATGGAGATCTGCGAATGCAGATTATCGTAAATATAGTCCATAGTCATTATAACGGGCTTGGAATAGATATTCCCGCGGGTAACGCATTTCATCTGTTTTGTGTAGTCCATGACCGCTTCATAATGCAGTTTGTGAATTTCCTCGGCGGTGCCGCATTTATCCGCTTTTAATATGTAAAGGTCGCTGAGTGTGTAGGCGGTCTCCATTTCCATGCCGCCCTCCACGCAGAACCTTGTCAGCATGGCGATAGTAATTACGAAATGATATTTCAGATTCCGCAGCGGGTCCTCCGAAAGCGTTCCCGAACCGCTTCCGCCAAGCGGCGTCATGTGCTTTCTGACCGATTCCTCATCGCCCGACTTAACGCAGTCGTAGAACTCGAATTCCTGCTCAAAAGGCGAATGTTTAAAGGAATACTCCCTGTTCATAAACGCCCTGTATGTAAGCGCCTTGCCCGATTCAGCCATAAACCAACACCCCCCTTTTTTAGAGTTAAGAGTTGAGAGTTAAGAGTTGAGTTGTTGCAGTAACCGCTTATATCTTCGGTTTCAATGTTTTTGTAGATTTAACTTTACTTTATCTCACGGCAGGCATTAAATTAGAAATCACTAAGTAAAGCCTGAAAGGGTGCAGGCTCAGCCTGCTCTCAACTCTCAACTCTTAACTCTCAACACTTATTACAAACTAATATGCTTTAAATTATTATAGCATAGGTGTTGCAAATTTGCAACAAAAATCCGATACAAAAGTCAAAAAAATGATATTTTATCCGCCGAGGATATGGTAAAGTATAATTACAGAAAACAAAGAAACCCGATTATTGAAAGTCGGAAAAAGGAGAAGTGATTTTATGAAAACCAAAAGAATGTTAGCATTTGTTTCCGCTCTTGCACTTTTAGGATCAATGACAGCCTGCTCAGGCGGATCCGGCGAGACAGAGACCACCACAGCCTCTACCGCTCCCAAGGAGCTGAACGAGGAGGACAAAGCCGCTCTTGAAGAAGTTGTTGTTGAGGGCGCGGAGAAACTCGAAAACCCCACTGTACGCTGGATAGCTACATACGACATCAACCCCGATAACGGCAAGCCCAAAATGCCCGCTCTTGAAATGTTCGAGACGCAGTACGGCGGAAAGATCGAGTGGCAGCCCACTACTTACGAGAACCGTTACAATGACCTTTCTACCGCGCTTATCGGCGGAACTGCTCCCGATATGTTCCCCGCTCAGGAATTTGATACATTCCCCGGAAAGGTTCTGGACGGAATGTTCCAGCCTTGGGACGATTATCTTGACTTTAACGATGAGAACCTCTGGGCAGATGCACAGGGCGCGAAGAAACTTTCCGATATGCACGTTCTCAACGGCAAACACTATGTTGCAGCCGTAGGAACATATTCACAGTGCGTTATGGTTTACAACAAGAGAACCATTGAGGACAACGGTCTGGACGATCCCGCAGAACTCGTTGCAGAGGGCAACTGGACTTGGGACACATTCAGAAAGATGTGTACAGACTATTGCAGCCGTGAAGAAGATAAATTCGCATACGACAGCTGGTATTTTGAAAGAGCGCTGCTGCTCACCACAGGTCTTGCACCTATCAGCATGAGCGACGGCAAGGTGGTAAATAACCTTTCAAGCGAAGAAGTAGAGCGAGCAGAAAACTTCATGTTCAACCTGAAGAAAGACGATCTGCCGCTTCCTAAAGCCGAATTCAACTGGGAAGAACACGCCGAGCGTATAGGCGAGGGCAAAACACTTTTCTATCCTATCGGAACATGGGCACTCTGGGGCGATCCTGCTTATAATACAAAGTTCGGCGATCCCGGCGACATCATGTTCGTGCCGATGCCTAAGGATCCCAGCGCAGATGCTTACTACCTGCCCTCCAGCATGGACGCTTACGCTCTTTGTGAAGGCGCTTCCAACCCCGAAGGCGCAGCAGCTTATATGAAGTGCATACTCACCGCCGGCAACAGTGAGGAAAGCAACGCTATCACCGAAAAGCAGTACCGCGAAGATTACGGCTGGACAGACGAAATGATCGATATGATGCACACCGTTGACGACCTCACAGAAGAACACCCCATGATCAGCTTCGTTATGGGTCTTCCTACAGACGTCGCAAACGCTGTTGACGACGCTCTCAAACAGCCCTCATTCTCCGGAACAGACTGGGCTTCCACAAGAGACGAACTCAGCATGGCTACACAGACCGCTGTTGACGAGATCAACCAGCGCATTGACGAGCTTAACTGATTATTTTCCTATAACACCCCAATTTTCGGGCGGGAATTGAAAAATTCCCGCTCCCCTTAAAAGGGGAATTTTTCACAGAAAGCAGGAATATTTACATGAACGGTTTTAACGGTTACAAAAAGGGCGTTAATTTAGGCGGCTGGCTTTCCCAGTGCGATCACACCAAAGAACGCTATGATAATTTTATTTCAAAGTCCGACATTGAAAAAATAGTTTCATGGGGCGCGGATCATGTGCGTATTCCTGTTGACTATGAACTTCTTGAAAAAGAGGACGGAACTCCCGACGACAGCGGTTTTGTATATCTTGACAAAGCCCTTGACTGGTGCGGAGAAACCGGTCTCAATATGATAATAGACCTCCACAAGACTGCGGGATTTTCCTTTGACTATCTTGAAAACGAAAGCGGATTCTTTGACAGCGAAAAATATCAGGAGCGCTTTTACAAGCTCTGGGACAGAATTTCCGCGCGCTACGGGAAGTATTCCGACAGGGTAGCATTTGAACTCCTCAACGAAGTTACCGATCAGGCGTTCTGCAAAAAGTGGAACGAGATCGCAAAAACGGTCATGGGACGTATCCGCAAAAATGCCCCCGACACCTATGTACTTATAGGCGGCTACTGGAAAAACAGTCCTGCGGCGGTAAAAGACCTTGACCCGCCCTATGACGATAAAGTAATTTACAATTGCCACTGTTACGACCCGATGGATTTCACGCATCAGGGCGCGGCATGGGTAAAAGAAATGGATCAGAGCAAGCGCATAGCATTTTCCGAAACAGGAATTACTTCGGAATTTTTCGAGAAAATTTTCGGCGAAGCGCTTGAAACAGCCAAGAAGTACAACACCGCGCTTTACTGCGGCGAATACGGGGTAATAAACATCGTATCCCCCGAGGATACGGTGCAGTGGTTCAAGGCGATAAATGCCGCGTTCACAAAGATGGGTATAGGACGTTCTGCATGGAGTTATAAAGAGATGGACTTCGGACTTTCGGACGAACATCTCAGCGGTGTATTGGATCAGATCATAAAATACCTCTGATGAATATCCAAATTTTGGTTTTTCATATTTCTCCTTAGGCAGGCATTATTTTGTATTTTTCAAAATAATGCCTGCTGCGCATTAAAACTAATTGCAGATTTAGCTTTACTTAATGCACGGTATACTTAATCGGAAAATAACAAAATAAAGCCTGCATGGGTGCAGGCTCAGCCTGCCCGTGAGGCAAAGTAAAGCGGATCCTGCAATCAAAATTCCCGCCTATATAGGCGGGAAAATTTGTTTTTGTGTATTGACACATTTCGACAAGTGTGCTATAATATTAATTGGGTACATCAACAAAAAACGGTCAGGCGGAAAATAAAGGGGGCGATGCCCCCTTTATCTGATCTTCCCCTTGAGAGAGGGGTGAGTTAGTGAACTGGAATGATATATTTACATTCGTTTTAGTCATATGCAACGTCGTTTTGATAATGCAGAATAACAATAACAAAAAGAAATAGCCGCTGTACATTCCAAGGACACGGCTATTTCTTTTAGCTGAATACAAGGGGTGACCGTCTACTTGGTGTACCCTTTTATTGATTATATTATACTACCTTTTTTCCTGTTTGTCAATACATATTTTCAGATTTAACTTCACTTTACCTCACGGCAGGTACAAGACTGATATAAACAAAATATAACCTGAAAGCGTGCAGGCTCAGCCTGCTCTCCCTTATCATTGCGGTTAGAAATAATCGCAAGAAGTAAGGCAGATAAAAAAAGACCGCCCGACTCTTCCAAAAGCGGCGGTCTTTGACCAATGTGGAAAGAAGGAACCAATCCAAACTGCGTGCCTTCTTTTTTATTGATTATATTATACTATCTTTTTTCCTATTTGTCAATACTTTTTTCAGATTTAACTTTACTTTACCTCACGCCGGGTACATACGGTTTCAAGCAAAATAAAGCCTGATTGGGTGCAGGCTCAGCCTGCCCTGAAAGGGTCAAGGCTCAGCCTTGGACATTGCGATTTTGTCTATCAGTTCAAGTAATTCCTCTTTAGTGTATTCTTTCTTTTCCCCGTTTGAGAAAATTAATCGCAGCTCATATAATGTTGCCATTTTTGCAAATTGAATCTCTTTTTCAGTCATATAATACCCACCTTTCTAAAAGTTCAGCGGTTTCTCTTATAATTTATATTATATCACGTTTTTTCACGAATTGCAAGCATTATCAGCTTACTTTTTATTGCAGACTGCGCTTTGCCTTGCCTCACGGCAGGCACATTCGGAAAATAACTAAATAAAGCCTGACCGGGTGCAGGCTGTAGCCTGCCCTGATTCTGCTCGCGGGGGCTCCCCCGCGCCTTGGTGCGCCTGACAGGATTCGAACCTGCGACCTCCGGAGTCGGAGTCCGACGCTCTATCCAACTGAGCTACAGACGCATAATTATCTGCCGGATCGTTTACAGTCCGGCAGTTTTTTGTAATATTATATGAAATTTAATTGGAAATATTCAGCTTTGAACCTTTGTTAACATTAATGGACGTCTGCGAAAAATAGTCAATGACTTTCTTGCCCTTAGCCGATCGTTCAAGACGTTCCCGAAGCTCATCACGCATCTTTCCTAAACGGTCATATGCGCTTTTGTCATCGCGGACGATCTTGTCGTTAAGTTCGCGGATATGCCGTATCCTGCTCTGGAGCTCTACCAGTTCCTCATTGAGCCCCTCTATGTCCTCAAACTGCATTAGCTTGTTGAGAGTCTCCTGATTTTCTATGGACTGCTCGCTTATGTATTTTTTTATGTCCAAGGAAATGCCGTCCATGGCGGTAATAAGCTTCTGCCGTTCGTCTATAAGTTCCCCGACGCCGTCTATATCTTCGTAAAGCATACGGTTTGTGATCTCGCTGTAACGTTCCATCTGCTGAACTTTGCGGTCAACAAGGTCTAAAATCGTATTCATAACAGCTTCCCCCTATTGTATCAGAAACCCTTGGAAGCTTCCGCAAACGCATCACGCAATTCCTGAAAAAACGGAAGCAGCGTACGGAGTATTTCCGCGTCCTTTTTTATGTTCGCCTGTATAAGATTTTCGCGGAAATATTGGTACATGGACGCAAGATTCTGGGAAATTTCGTACTTTTCTTTAAGGTGCGAATCAAGTGTGTCCACTATATCCGAAACCCTCGTTATGGAATTGTGCGCCTTGGGAATGCTGGGTTCTTCCTCAATAAAATATATAGCCTTGTTAAGCTCGGTTATCGCTTTGTCATAAAGAGCAACTACAAGCTGCCCCGGAGTCATTGTTGTTACATTCTGCTGCATATATTTCTGGTACGGATTCTGCAACACTATGACCATTTCCTTTCAGGATTTTTTAGGCATACCGTGCAGGGAACGGTAGTAACCGTTTCCCTGCCGATGTTCCCGCCGCTGCGTCCCTGCCGCTCCCTGCGTTCCTTCGCTGTTTGCGGCTTCCTTGCCGTTTGCGCTTTCCATGCCGAATATGGCGTCCCTGCCGTGTTCTGACGTCCTTGTCAGCTTCCTTGCCGTTTGCCGCTTCCCTGCAAGCCGATTGACGGGATTAGCCTTTTTAGGAATTAACTAAGTTAATTTGGTTATCAGGCGCCTGTTGACGTGTCTGTGAAGTAGGACATCTGCGCCTGCATCTGCGCCATGTATGTTTCAAGCGCGGAGAACTGTTTCCAGTAACGTTCCTGCTCAGCTTCGTACTTTTCATTGAGTCTGTCGATAACTTTCTGTATGGACGCCATCTCTCTGTAAATAAGGTTATCCGTGTCGGTCTTGGTATTTTCCATACCTGCCATGGAGGTGAGATAACCGTACTTCTTGGACTTTGTGGAAATAGCCTTTTCAACAGTCTGTTCAAGTCTTGCCGCAAGTCCGTTTTCGGAATCGGTAAAGAAGTCCGCGATCTTGTCGCCGTAGGTCGCGATGGCACTGTCAAGCTCGCTTTCGTTTATTTCAAGCTTGCCGTTATCCGTCCACGAATCGGTAAGATGTATGCCCATATCGTTAAGACCGAAACCGTCAACATACTTGCTCATTGTGCCTCTCAGTTCGGAAAGGAACTTCTGAACGGTGGTATCGCGGTAAAGGAGACCCTTTTTAGCGTTTTCGTTCCAGTTCTCGATCTCCTTGTCGGTCATTTCCTCCTCCTGCTCTTCGGTAAGAGGATCGTAGTATGAACCGTTGGACTTGGGTCGGGACGTGGAAGTCTCACCGTAAAGATCGGAAAGCAGCTTGTTGTAATCCTCAACAAATCCCTTGATAACATCTTTAAGCCCGCTTGTGTCCTTGGTGGTTTCAACGGTGATGTAATCATCTTCCGACTCGGCTGCAAAATCCTTTGCGTTGGAAATATCAAATGTAGTTCCGTCAAATGTGAAAGAGTTGGTCGCACTTGTGTATGTGGTGAAATTCTCACCGTCGCTGCTTACGGAAATTGTTCCGTTTGCGCCGTATGTGGTGAAAATATCCCCGTCCTTAGCGCCGTGAATGTCTTCGGTCTTTCCGAAAACGTTAGTCAGGAACTCTGACGCAGCGGAATCAACTCCACCGTCGGGCAGGGAAATGTCTCCTGCTGCAAGAATGGTTCCGTCGCTCTGCATTTTAACAACGCCTGCTTTTACAAGGTCGTTGATAAGAATTCCTGCGCCCTCGGAAGCTTCGGTAACGGTAACTTCCTTGCCGTCAACCATGAACTTCATTTCGTTCTTGTCGGAGATCTTGTATGTCTCGTTGGCGGTAAGCTTCTGCTTAGTGTCGAGCGAACCGCTTATCATGGAATCGGAATCCGCCGCATCTAATTTGACCTGCGTATTCTGGGAACTTACAACTATCTGACCGTTCTTGTAGCTTATGTTTACATCTGACGGAATATCACTATCGGGGTTAGCTTTTTGATAAGCTTCCGAGAATGCCTGTGCAAGCCTCAAAGATATTGCTGCATCGTCATGGGTGCTGCCGTCATCCGGTTTGTTCCAATCGGAAAAATCAAGTGTAAGTTCTTTTTCTTCGCCGTCATCGAGAGTTATTTTTATTTTGTAATCGGTCTTATCGCCGGGATCAAAACCTGCTTTCAGCTTGGAAGCAAGATCCTTGTCGATCTTTACGGAAGCCGTGGCGTTTCCGTCATATGTAAGCTTGCCCTTGGCGGCTTCGGTAGCCTGCATCTGGGAGGGATCGATGTTGAACAGCGAGTTCAGCAGGTTGCCCTTTGACTGATACATATCGATCTTCTGACCTGCGCCTGTGTCCTTGGTTTCCAGCTTGAATGTCTGGGAAACGTTGCTGAAAGACATCTTTACGCCTGCGCTTGATTTATTTACGGTATCAATGATTTCGGAAATTTTCGTGTCATTGGTGAACGAGAAATCCACGCCGTTGATGTTGATCTTGTATGTTCCGTCCTCGGATTTGAGTTCCTGAGCGAAAGCCACATCGCCGAGCTTTGAAGATGTGGAAATTCTGCTGTATGCGGTATTTTCAAGACCAACGCCCTCTTTGTTGTAGCCGACGCTGAATGTGTGGAAAACGCCGTCGTCCGCGCTGTTGAAAGAAAGCATATTTCCGCCGTCTTTGAACTCAAAGCCCTGATCCTCTCTCTTTACGCCCTCAAAAGCAGCGTTTACGGCAGTAAGGAAGTTCTGCTTTGACTCTGCTTCGTCTGCGCCGCCCTTGAACGTGATGGTCTTTGAAGCACCGTCAAGGTCAATGCTGAGAGTGTAGTCTCTGCCCTCGATATTGTTGGAAAAATCAAGAGCAACTTCGCCCGCCGCCGCAGAACCGTTTGAAGTAACGGTTGCAGCCTTTGCGGCTTGAGCAGCCTTTATGGTATATTTAGCAGGAACTGCGCCCGACGCGGCAGTTGCGGAAATTACCTTGTCATTTGAGGAAGTTGCAAGGTACTTTCTCATTACGGCATTTGCCTTGATAGATGTAGGACTGAGAATATCAAGGTACTTTTGCTTGAAGTCAGAAATTTTGGAAATAATGGAACGGTAGGATTCCTGTTTCCACTGGAGCTTCTGGAGCTTCTGCTTCTGGGAATTTATACGGTTCTTGGTAAGCGCGGACATGGACTTGACCATTTCTTCCGTGTCCAGACCGGAAATAAGTCCCGCATATCTGTTTCTGGTATCAATACTTGACATAAACTATCATCCTTTCCAAAGATTCATGTATCTGAACCCTGCTGTTTTTTTATCATTGAAATAAGATCTGCGGCGGGTTTGTGAACAGCCGCCTGAATATTGAATTTTTCCGTGTCGAAAAGTTCGCTGCGGATTATCCTCACGTCCGGCGGAGCGTCAATGCCGATTTTAACTCTGTCCTTATTGGTTTCGACTACCGTTACGCGGATATTTTCACCGATGCGGAGTTCTTCACCCACTTTTCGGGTTATTACCAGCATTTATTCTCCCTCCTTTGTAAAGATAGGGAATTTTATCGGATAGTTTTCCGAAGCGATCACCTGAGCCGCCAGCATATTTTCCGTATCAACTACTATCGGACTTTTCAGATTGACCGTTGTATTCTTATATTCTTCCGGAACCACCGCAAGCACAAGGTATCTCAGTTTATCTTCCGGCTTGGAATTTAATGCCGCAAGGCTTTCCTCGTCGGCTGTGACCGTGTAGTCTTTTGTAAGCTGCTCCGGATCGAAAACTATAAAGCAAAGATTCTCGTCGTCAACGCTTTGCAGCCATGCGGGGAATACATTATCTCCCAGCGGAGAAAGCATAATGAATTTTTTCATCTCCTCAAAGGCAAATAAGCCGTTCGGGAAATTTATTATTTTCTCCTCCGAAATATCCTGCTCACCGAAATCTCTTGTTTTTACAGTCATTGTAAGTTCCTTTCATCATGCGAACACATCAAGGGGCGGTTCGTAGTTGGGATCTGCGCTTCTGGGGAAATAAATGGGGTCGCCCAGATATTCTATATCAAGCTTCGGCATCTGCTTGATGATAAATTCAATGCTGCCGGGGATAAATTCAAACTCGGGAATATCCGCGGAAGTATCTACCGCTGCCGCGTTGCTTATCTGATAGTTTATGCTGAGTGTTCCGTCCGAATAGCTTACCGCGCTGTTCTTGCTCTTAGGCAGGGACTGGAGTACCGACTCAATGCTTCTGGAAGCTTTCTGTGCCTTGAAAGCCTGCTGATCTCCGCCGCCGGGAAGTTTTACTCCCTCCGCGCCGCCGTCAGCCAGTTTTGCAATAGCCTGATAAGTAAGAGTAATGCCCCCGTCGTTTCCCGAGGGAATGTAAGTATCATAGTTCCTCAGTTCGGAAAGATCCATTCTGTAAGGCTGAGCTTTAAGGCACAAACCTCCGTTCTGACCTGCCGACACCTGCACTGACGGAGCGGAAGCCGTATTGTTCTCCACCGGTCTGAATTCCGGTCTCTGAACTTTTACCTCCACTTTAATTGGAATATGTTTTATGCTTAAAAGCTGTTCCATATCAATACACCGCCTCCGCAGAGGCATTCTCCTTTCGTATTTTTTGTGTTATGTCAAATCATATGAAATCAAATATGCTCTTGGGAAGTGTGCTGCTGCTCATCTTCAGAGACGCTTCAAAGGCAGCGGAAACATTGTCATGGTGGGTTATTTCTTCATTCATGTCCGTGCCCTCAACGGTGTTCTGGCGTTCCTTGAGGTTAAGCTCGTAAACTTCGGTTCTGTCAACGTAGAAATCAATTGTATTCTGCTTTATTCCAAGGGTCGTCATTTGTTTGAGAATGTGGTTGTTGGCTTCGTTTGCCCTGTCTATGATAGCGTTTGTGGAACTCAGGTCCCCCTTGTAAAGGTAATATGCGGAATCAAGTACAAGCTGAACGAGGTTCTGGCTGAATCCCTCGGAATCCATGCCGCTGCCTGTGATGGAAGCGCCGTTCAGGCTGATGTCAAGGGCTGTCTGGTCGTCAACGATACCTTCTTTATTATACTCTATTCCTATTCCGATGTCAACAAGTATGGGCTTCGAGCCGGGGAATATGTAAGAGTTATCGTTCTTTGCAAATGCTTCTGTGAAATCAAGGTCAAAATCTTTGTTTTCCCATTCGTTGGTCATGGTATTGAATGTGGAAACGTTAAAATGATGTTCGTCACCCTCGCCGTCCTCGTAGATAAGGTTTCCGTCCGCATCGCGTTCCAGAGCGTTGAAGTTAATGGGAATTCCGTTGTAGGTAACGGTTTTCGGAACCATGATCTTGTTGCCTTCCTCGTCTGTCTTTATCTGAAGTTTGCCATCTGCGTCATACTCATAGAATTCTTCCCAGTTGGGGGGATAAACGATCTTGTTTGCGGTAACGCCTTCCATTTCGGTTTTGGTCAGGGTCATTGTATCATCGCCTGTAGCGGCTTTAAGAGCATCTTCAAGTCTTGTTGCCTGCGACTCGTTAAGAACAGCATCGCTTTTCAGAGTGTAAGTCGTTGTTGCTTGTTTGTCAGGATCGTTTGAAACGTCATATTCTTCTTTTGTGATCTCGTTTCCGTCGCTGTCTGTGTAAACGGTATTCGAGTCAAACAAAAGCTGATCGTTTTTGTCAAGGGCGTTGAACTGTTCTTCCGTAAGGGTCGAATCAGCACCGAACAAAATTCCGTTATAAAGCTTTTCGGGCGAATCATTGTCCGTCATAAACGCCGTTTCTATGCTGAAAGCGGGGCTGCCGTTATTTGTTCCGCCGAAGATACGTCTTTCCGCGAAATCCGCATTAAGCATTTCCACCATCTGCTCGGCAACTTTTTCAAAGTTCTGGGCGTAGATGTCGTTTTCCATCTGGGTATGTGTGCCGTTTGTCGCCGCGACTATGTCTGCTTCATACTTTACATAGATGCTGTCGGCAATGGTGTCAAGGTTCTTTTCGGCTGCGCTGAAAAGTTCCTTGGAGGAATTGAGGTTATCCTTATATATAAGCTGATCTCTCAGCTGACGGCGGACGCCTAATGCTCTTACGCCGTTGATGGGGTCCTCGGAAACGCGGTTGAATCTCCGCTGTGTTTCTATTCTTGTCTGACTTTTCAGCATGGCAGTTTCCATTCTGTTGTAGTTCCGGATATACTGCCTCATTCTGATGTTATTGGTAACTCTCATTTATATCAGCCCTTTCAGTAAATTACGGTTTATCTGAGACCTACAAGTCCCGTGTTGTTGATAAGCTTGTCAAGCGCCTCGTCAAGCGTGGAGATCATTCTGGAAATAGCGTTGTACCACTTCTGATAGTTCATCATGTTAACGCCTTCCTCGTTAAGGCTTACGTCCATTACCTCGCTGCGGCTTGTTTCCACTCCGGTAAGCTGAATGTCCGTTAACTCGTAAACGCCGTTTACACCGGATCTCTGAGTTCCCACTTCCTCGTTCATATAGGAAACAAACTTGTCAAGCGTTCTTTCCTGCGAAAGCGTATGTCCCATTCCGTCGGAATAGGTGAGAGGGTTGCTGAACAGCGCCAGCAGCTTGTGGATATATGTGTTGTCCAGTTCCTCGTATTCGTTCTGACCGTAGGGGTTTGCGACAATATCGGGGTTATCCCGCCATGTATCGCTCAGTCTGAAATTCTCCGCTGCCTTGCGGAAATCGTCGCCGCACTCAAAAAGTATGATGTCCGATGTTTCAAAATCAGCTGAA
Organism: uncultured Clostridia bacterium; assembly: GCA_947629785.1. Classification (GTDB taxonomy): domain Bacteria; phylum Bacillota; class Clostridia; order Oscillospirales; family Ruminococcaceae; genus RGIG8773. Next base: position 19,502 of record CANRFB010000013.1, read on the forward strand.
ATTCCCTCATCGGTGCTGCTCTTGAAGAAGTCCGCGAACTTTTCTGCTTCTTCCTTGGTAAGAGTCTTGCCGCCGTTTGTTTTCGCTGCAAGTTCTTCAAGTTTTGAATTGATCTCGTCTGCAAGGGCGGAAGCTTCGGCTTCGTCCGCGCAGGTCTTTATGACCTGACCGTTTACGGTAACTGTAGCACCGTCCGCCGCTGCCGTTCCGGTGACTTCCTTTCCGTCGAAAAGCGTTATCACCGTGTCCTCGGCGCCGTCAGCGCCCGGAATTGTAATATTAAGAGTGTGTTCGCCGTGGGTGTAATCGTCAATTCCCGCATAGACGTTGTTGAACGCTTCACACATTGTCCGCACATAGGAATTGAGCATATCGCGGTAATATTCAATGCCCTGATAATCGTTTACGGCGATTGTCCGTGCCTTTTCGCCCTTGAACTCGCCGGCGTCCTCGCCGCCTGCCTGCATATTGTAGGAATTATTTCCCTCGTTGGGAATGGCACTTATTTCTTTTGCCGTTGTTACGCCGTCTTTTTCTTCCAGAACGGAAACTCCGCCGACGGTAACGTTATACTTGCCGTTTTTGTCTTTTGTGATAGTTCCGCCTACGGAAGCAAGCGCCGCTGCAATTTCTTCAAAATCGCTGCTGCTTATTTCCTTGCCCGCTGAAATATCCGCCGCAAGCTGTTTCAGAAGATCGTTTACTTTTGTAACGTTTTCAGCCATAGCCGCCGGCTTATCGGAAGCATACACTGTAAGATTGTCCAGATCCTGCGGTTCGTCGGGATTTCCGACGGAAAGGGTCTTGAACGCAAGAATTTCGTTGCCGTCTGCGTCCTCGCTTCTTTCCATAATGACCGTATTTCCGATCTTTACGCTTTCTATATCGCCGTTTTCGTCGGTTTTTACCGTTGCGCCTATGCTGTCTTTAAGGGTCTGGATAAGTTCGTCACGTTCGTTATCGGGAATTTTAGGGCTTGCTGAGAAACCTTTTGCAAGGGCTTCAAGAGCCTTATTTGCAATTTCCGCCTGCTGTTTGAGAGCGGCGTCCTTGGGTTCGGCTGTAAAGGTGATACCCTTGCCGTTGTACATATCCAGCAGACCTCTCAGCGAACCGGAACTCAAGTACGGTAACTCGTTATGATTCAAGCCTGTTATATCTATGGTCTTTCCTGCTTCGCCGTTTCTGACAAGGATCATGGGGTCGCCGCCGGTATTGCTCTTGACGTTCATTTCGTACCAGTCCTGCTTGCTGTACAAGCCGGAAAGGGGCTTTCCTCTTTCGTCGGTAACAGGCGACCACGCGTCTTTCATGTCGGTCTGTGAAATTATGAAAGAAAGTTCCGTAGGTCTGGGATTTTCTTCTGTGGCAGCCATTTGCGCGTAATACTTTTCGCTTACCACCAATTGATTTGCAAACTTGACGGAGAACGTTCCGTCCATTTCCTCCTTATACTCGATATTTCCGTACTGAGCAAGTTCATCAAGGAGGTAATTCATTTTATCTTTAAGTTCCAGCGGACCGTAGTCGCTCTGTACCGAATAGTTTCCGTTGGCGCTCTTGATATTGTTCATGGAAATGTAGGAGTCTTTGATCTGCTCGTTGAGGCGTCCCATTTCCGCGAATATATCATTGATCCTTTTAAGAGTAGTCTGGGTATCGCTGATAGTATCTTCCGAAACTTTCTGCAAGTCCAGTGCGTAAGTTCTTATAGCCTCTTCAAGGTTCTGGGCGGTATCTTTGGTAATGTTAGCCATTTCCGCGCGGTCCGCGTTATCGGCGGTGTAACCTTGGAGAGCGGCTTTCAGCTTGTAGACCATAGCCGCGAAGCTTGCTTCCACATCGGAAGAATCGGCTTCGATACTGTCGAAAATATCTTCAATATCGCCGAGAGTGCTCAATTTAACGCCCACATCGCAGAGATCGCCGCTGTAATTTCTTACTTGAAGGTCATAAATGCGGCTGCGGACCTGAGCAATACCCATTACCTGCGCGCCTTTGCCCGCCAGCGAAACTGCTGTGTTATATCCCAGAGTGCCGTTTGAATTTGCTATGGAAACTATATCCACTCTTTGTCTTGAATAGCCCGGGGTATCTATATTTGAAATGTTGTTTCCGGTAATATCCAGCGCTTTCTGTGCGATCATAAGCGCGTCACGCTGAACATAAAGTCCCAAAAAACTCGATGCCATTTATATCATTTCCTTTCTCAGGCATTTTTGGAAATTGCGGCTCTTACTGCGCCTTCGCGTTTTACCGAGCCTTTTCCGTCATATACGTCCACTTCGCCGACTCTGCTGTTTATCCTGCGAAGTCTTTCGGTAACTATATCGTTTGCAATATCGTTTATTTCCTTTATTTTAAATACCAGTTCCGACATTTCCTTATGCTGATTCTCAAGCTTGCCGCGGTACTGTTCCGGCGCGGACTCGGTTATTTCCGAAAAGCTTGCGCCGTTGGTTTCCGCCAGAAGCTTGAGTCTCTTGGACTCGTAGGAATTGGTCTTCATAATGAAAGCCTGCTCCGATGACAGTTCTTTGCTGAGTTTTTCTATCTCGCCCTTGTTAAGCAGGTCAAGCTTGGAATACTCAAATTTCAGAAACTCTCTGTAATGCGCGATATATTCGTCAAAGAACGCCGTCACCTTATTATAATCAAGCATAATTTTCTTCCCTTTCGTATAATTATGCGTTTATTTTACAATTAGTATAAATTTCTTCTTTGTCCTGCAAAAACACGCAAAAACGACGCTGTCCCGAACAGCGGTCATGCAGTTCGGGTCAGTCCTCCAGAATGGAAGCGGCAACGCTTTCAGCGGAGATGTTATAGGAACCGTCAGCTATCATGGCTTTGAGAGCGGCGATTCTTTCGGGAGAAGCGAAACTCTCAACGGTCTTTACTATAGAAGCCTTAGCCCCCGCAGTTCCCGCCTTGGAAACGGAGGAGAACTCTGCCTTGTCTGTGTTGTGGACAGACGAAGAAGTCTGCTTTTTGCGCACGGGTTCATATGCGCTCTTGGCGTATGCGGACATTATCGAACCGTATTTGTTTATTTTCATAACCGATCCCGTCCTTTCGAGCCCACATTGGCGTATGGGCATAGTTTCAGCGATAATTATCCCTCTGTTATATATATCGGCAGGAGTTTCAAAAACTTTAGGGTTTTTTCGCAATTTTTCAAAAAAATTTTTTGCGGAATTTATATTCTTTCAAATTTATACTGTCAGTATAGAAATTTTGCCTTTAAATGACAGATTATACAATAATTGACACTTTTTGTTCTTCATAGGGAATAGGCGGCATAGTTTCTTTCGGTTCGGTAGGCGCCGTGGAAACGGCGGAAGTTTCTTCCTTTTCTTTCTCCTGTTCCTCGAAAGGACCGCGCATTTTCACCGCCTTGCCGTTTTCGTCAAGCCAGCCCTGTTTCTCGAAGTATTCTTCCAGACAGAGACCGCTGTTCTTTATTTCGTTTGCGTAATAAAGACCCACGAAGCGGTAATGCCACGGTTCGTAAATGATTCCGGTAACGTCCTGTTTGCCCTTTGGGTATCTGAGGATAAATCCGTATTCCGCGGCGTGTTCGTTCAGCCATCTGAAAGCGTCGGTGTTTTCAAAGCCGTCGTCGTCCATGCTCTGGTATTCCTCGCACATGATGTCGAGAGCGAGACCCGCGTTGTGTTCGCTTTCGCCGGGGAGGGCGACTTCCGCTAAAGTGTCGGCGTAGGCTTCATCGTAAGTCATTCCGCGGTTATCCATTCTGTCCTGAACGCTGTTGTCGAAATTCTGCTGCTGATATTCAATAGTACGGTAAGCCGATACCACCAGCAGGTCAATGCCGTCCTCTTTCGCGTCGTCTATCATTCTTTCCAGATAATCCGCGGCGCGGACGTCAAGGTAGTATTCTCTCCAGCTTTCAAATACCACCTCTGTTTCTATCATATTGTCGTAATCCTTCGGCAGAGGATTGTTCTTGTTCACAAGGAACATAGCCCACTTATTATCTATATTCTCGTCCTCCTCGGGTTCGGTCACGGCTGAAGTCGTCACTGCGGAAACGGTCGTTCCGGTTGTTTCGGAAACTTCCGCGGACTCCCCGTCCCTGTTTCTGAAAACAAAATTCGTCAGCACGAAAGCAAGCGCTATCAGCAGTGCCGTTATAATTGCTAAATATTTCACGTTCTTTACTCTCCTTTGTTTTTGTGTTCCTGTTCGTATACTTATACTTTATTAATTATACCATTAAAAAATATCTTTTTCAACACATAATGTAAATTTTTCAAAAACGCTGATCTTTAATAAAAAAGCGCAAAAAGAGTGGAGATATGATTTTCAGAATAGTTTGCCTGCACGGTTATATGGGAATTTTGCCCGACAAAAATTTCTCTGATACCCCCCGCGCTATGCTATCGCATAAGAACTTCTGCCTATCGGCAATTAAAACTTTTGCTATCGCATAAAGCCTGCTGCCTATCGGCAATAATTGCCGGTCGCGGGGCGACCGGCGATGGTGTTTAAAAAAGAAAAAAGGTTAAAGTAAAGGGGAAATGCCTGCAAAACAAGAAATATTTCCGGTACATGACCGACATCACGTTCTGACATTTTTATTATGACACGACGACATGACAGCATGACCGACATCACGTTCTGACAGTTGATTTGGCGGGTCTCCCGGCAGTTCCCTGTATCTGCAGAGAGGCTTGCCGGTTGCGGGCAACCGGCAATACCCTTTAAAATGGCATATAGATTAAGAGAAGGAAAAATGCCTGCTTAAAAAACGAAAGGAGTGTTGCCTATCGGCAAATCAAAATAACCCACTATAACCATATAACACTTTAAAAATATAACCCAATAAAATAAAAAATGAAAGGGGTGTTGCCTATCGGCAGCTCAAAGTAACTAACGGACATCATGTAAAACATTATTATATATGACATCATGCCCGACAGAGTGAGTGACATTAAACTGTGACATCACGACTGACAAACACATTCCGACATCTTGACTGACATCAACGGATACCTGCGGTGTGAACCGTGCCGCAAGGTCGGTTTCACGCCGCAGGCTGACAGAATCAAATACTTAATTTGCTAACCCGGTAATCTTCATAGATTACGTCCTTTTACGGACACTGCAGGGTTTCTCGGCAGTTCCTGCCGAGAAACGTCTTGCATTTTGGCAGGGGTTAGTGCTTGCGCACTAACGTTACAGTTATAAAATGAAAGAAAAAATGAAAGGGGGCTTGCCTATCGGCAAATCAAAATAACCCACTATAACCATATAACACTTTAAAAATATAACCCAATAAAATAAAAAATGAAAGGGGGTTTGCCTATCGGCAGCTCAAAGTAACTAACGGACATCATGTTCTGACATTTTATATATGACATCATGCCCGACAAAACACATTTGCTAATTATTAAACCCCGGTAATCTTCATAGATTACGTCCTTTTACGGACACTGCAGCGTTTCTCGGCAGTTCCTGCCGAGAAACGTCTTGCATTTTGGCAGGGGTTAGCGCTTGCGCGCTAACGATACAGTTATAAAATGAAAGAAAAATGAAAGGGGGCTTGCCTATCGGCAGCTCAAAGTAACTAACGGACATCATGTTCTGACATTTTTATATGACATCATGCCCGACAGAGTGAGTGACATTAAACTGTGACACCACGACTGACAAACACATTCCGACATCTTGACTGACATCAACGGATATCTGCGGTGTGGACCGTGCCGCAAGGTCGGTTTCACGCCGCAGGCTGACAGAATCAAATACTTAATTTGCTGATCCGGTAATCTTCATAGATTACGTCCTTTTAAGGACACGGCAGAGTTTTCCGGCAGGTCTCAGTATCTGTCGGGAGGCTTTCTCGCCTTAACAAAGTAAAAAATGAAAGGGGTGTTGCCTATCGGCAGCTCAAATTTACCTGTTAACAAATTCAATTTTACAAACCAATTCGATAATGAAAGAGTGATCGCTATGCAAAAAACAAATTTTACAAACCAATTCGATAATGAAAGGATGATCGCTATGCAAAAAACAAATTTTACAAACCAATCCAATAATGAAAGGATGATCGCTATGCAAAAAATAAATTTTAAAAATCTTGTAAGGAACCATGAGGAGATCAGACAAACCATTGAGGCACTGAAAAGTGTACCTCCCGCATACATACCCTACTTGGCATATGAACCATATGATATGATCGAAAAATTGGAGTACTTCCCCGACAGTACATTTGAAATGATATGTATGGAGCGGGAAAACGTCATTAAATCGGAATATTACGAATACAACGGCAAGCCGAGGTATGACGATGACGGTATCTGCTATGAACTCAGGTCATTATTGAGAAGAATAGGCGAGGGTATCATGTATACCAATGGATGTTCTGTTATTTATAATGTGAAACCATACAGCAGCAGATCAACGGCTGTTATGGACAGCTTTATGAGAATAGGCATACATGATTACATGGATACAATGTCCGAACTTATGGGAGATAAAGACCCGTTCCTGAGAGAAATAAGCAGTATCGGTGCAAATGCCGTTTTCGAGGCTATGGGAACAGATACGAGAGTCGCAGATGATGCAAAGCTGCATCGTTCCGATGTTTTCAGGCAGTTGGGAAATGACGTTTCCTTGGGCGATCTGCTGTATGCGGCTCTTGAGGTTTTAGATCACGCTCGCGGAGTTACGCTCAGCAACTCGCAGCACCCGACCGATGAACTTATAAAAGCATCATGGTTATTGAGTTCGGTACTGTTTGACCCTGTTGCAGCATTTTCCGATAACTATATGACAACATAACAAATTAACAAAATAAAAAATGAAAGGGGGCTTGCCTATCGGCAGATCCAAGTAATTAACGGACATCATGTAAAACATTATTATATATGACATCATGCCCGACAGAGTGAGTGACATTAAATAATGACATCCTGACTGACATCAGCGGATACCTGCGGTGTGAACCGACCTTGTGGTACGGTTTCACACCGCAGGCTGACAGAATCAAAACTTATTATTCTGAAATCAAGGAGGTAATGTCCATGAATTTACGTGACATAAAATCAAAGAATGACGACCCGTCTATACGCGACCATACGCTTATATCAAAGGTGATCAACGACCTGCTGAAACTGCCGGTAAGCTCTGTTTATGCCGGCGTGGGCGATAACAGAGAGTACAAAAGCTATAACAGTTTCGGCGATATACTGTACAATGATGAATACCACGATATGGGCAGTATGGCGGATCTTATGCGTGACATATGCGCATATCTGTCCAAGAATAACCATTCAGAATGGGACACCGACATAAACGTCTGCACCAACCAGAATGACTGCACATACTTCCTGTTCTCATGGTTTTTGCAGATGGACAGCGACATCATACTTACATGAAAGTGAGGTAATGCTTATGCAGACCAATATTGAAAAACTTATGGAAAAACTCCGGACAGAGTCCAATGCCAAGCACATTGTGAATATGTTCATGCGCATAAATGTCAATGACTACATTTACACGGTCAATGAACTTCTTGGGGCATCAAGTCCGTTCCGACAAATTATCACGAATACGGAATCTGATATTATATCATCATTATTTGATCCTATGCCTGCCGCAGCCGCTTCGCCGGCTGCGGATCGCTGTTCACCGCCCGAAAATCATACGGAATTTTCCGAACCCGACGATGATGACTATTATTGCGATTATGATCTGCTTTTTGATGATGATGACGACTTTGATGACGATGATGACAATGTATACCACCCGACCACGGAAGCCTCATTCTGGCAGATGAGACTGCGGGGAGGTGAAAAAACCATTGGCGATGTGCTGTATGCGGCACAGCAGACAATGAATAAGGCCCGTGAAAAATACACGGACAAATACAGGAAAAATCATGATTTTTCCGTCGTTTTTGACGAATTCCTGAAAGTAGGCTCTCTGCTCACTTCAATACTGTTCGATCCGCTTGCAGCGATCGCCATAAACAATCAAAACAACGCCAACAACATAACAGAAAGGACTGATGTGTAATGATGAATACAAACATCTTAAAGGAAAGCTCAAGAGGTGTTCAGCCGATAAGCATTTCCGACATTCATTTCCGGAACAGAGTGATCTTCTTCACCGATGACGTAACTCCGACGTCCATGGAACGGCTCATTTCGCAGCTTCTGTTCCTTGAAAGCGAAGCTCCCGGCGAACCCGTTACCCTTATAATCAACAGCCCCGGAGGCGATGTAGAATCGGGCTTCGCGGCTGTTGACGTAATTGAGGGTATGACTTCGCCGCTTACTACCGTATGCACGGGAATTGCCGCGTCTATGGGCGCGATACTGTTCCTTGCGGGCAGTTCGAGAATAATCACACCCCATTCTAAACTGCTTATCCATGACCCCAGCTACGGCGCGGGAAATCTTTCGGGAGTGAAACCTCTTAACATCAAAGAGGATCTGGACAGGCTCATGGCTGTGCGTTCCGAGCTTGCAGAGTACATCTCCAAACGCACCGGACAGCCCAAGGACGACGTTCTTGAACTCACCAAGACCGATTACTGGATGTCCGCAAACAAAGCCCTGAAATTCGGTGCTGCCACCGAGATCAGGAGATTCGTATTACCCGCCGACGAACAATAAAGGAGGAATTGCCATGATGAAAACAATTTACATGAACAAAAGACTTATTACAGAAGATTTTATTGTCAGCAATGACACCCGCAAGACCGGACTTAACAACAACGACCTTGTAATAGGCGTTTCCGGCGCGGGAAAAACAGGTTCGTACGTTATTCCTAACATACTCAATACCGAGGACAGCTTTGTTGTCACGGACACAAAGTCCAATCTTTACAGAAATTACAGAAAGTCCCTTGAAAACAGGGGCTTTTCTGTATACAACATTGACCTTATCGACCCTGCAAACAGCATGGGTTACGACCCTCTTGACTATGTTGAAACTACTATGGTAAACGGCAGTATAAAATATTCCGAAAGGGATATTCTGTCAATTTCGACCGCTATATGTCCCACAACAGCCCATGACGACGCGTTCTGGCTGAATCAGGCAAGGACGTTTATATGCTGTCTTATAACCTATGTCCTTGAGAATTTCGAGGGGGAAGAAAGGAATCTTGCCTCTGTGGCTGACCTTTTCAAAATATCGGGAGCGGCTGTACACAAGTATTTTACCATACCTTTCCTTGATGAATACAGCGTTACAAACCCTGATTCCTATGCCACAAGATGCTATGAACTTCTAAAACCCGGATTCCGCAGTGATAAGACATGGGGCTGCATTGAACTTTTTGTTGCAAATGCTCTGCGCTGCTTCGACTTCGACAGTGCGCGGAAAATGCTTTCCATGCCCAAAACTTTCCGCTTTGAAAATCTCGGAACGGAAAGGTGCGCGCTCTTCATCAATGTCAGCGACACCGACAGATGCCTTGACCCTATTGTGAATGTCTTTTATACACAGATATTCCAGACGCTTTGCAAAGTTGCCGACAACAGTCCCGACAGCAGACTGCCTGTTCCTGTCAGGGTAATTCTTGATGATTTTGCGGCAGGCACGGTAATACCCGATTTTGATAAGCTTATCAGCGTTATCCGAAGCAGGGATATTTACACCAGCATTATCCTGCAAAGCATTTCACAGCTTGATTCGATATACTCCGCTTCTCAGAAATGGTCTATCGTAAACAACTGTGATACCATACTGTATCTGGGCGGTACGGACCTTACCACCATAGATTATCTTGCCGAACGTATACGCAAGCCCTCCGACGAGGTAATGGCTCTTGAACTTGATAAGGCGTATGTTATCCAGCGCGGCATGAAATCCGCACGCAAAGTCACCAAAACCAAGCCTTACACCATTAAGGAAAATTACATTTCCCAGTGGGAACGTTACAACTTGCCCAATGCCTCGTCCGACATATTTTCCCGCTAAAATGCGGCATACGCAATACGAAGTCCGCACGGAACCTAACCGTTCCGTGCGGACTTTTTTTACAAATCTGCCATAGGCAAAAGAACTGATTCCCCTATGGGGAAAGTATAAATTAAGCGCCCTATGGGCGCTAAGGCGGCGTATCAGAAACATTTTTGTCGGGCGAAATCTTCATAGAACCGCGCAGGTATGCGTTTTAAAAAAATTGTCTCCACTCTTTTTGCACTTTTTTCAGAGAAAAAACCATTTTGCAAAATCCGCAGGTCACTATTAAGTCCCCTGCGGATTTTTTTACGAAACAGCCTTTTTTATCAATCTGCGGAAAAGTATTACTCCGATAACTGCGGTGATTATTTCAGCTATGGGAAATGTTGCCCATGACAGCCGTATCATATCGGGGTCTGCCTTTGCGATTTTCGCGAAAATAAGTGCAAAGGGGAATATGAACAGCACCTGCCTGCAAACCGAGATAATAAGCGATTCCATACCGCCGTCCATCGCTTGGAATACCCCCTGAAATGCGATATTTACGCCCGCAAATACAAAGCATATTGAAATTATGTGCATGGCGCTTATGCAAAGCTGCTGCGTTTCTCCCGAAAGTCCGAAAATATCCGAGAACGGCACGGCAAAAAGTTCGATTATGATAAATCCTGCAAGCATAATGACCACCGTGTAGATCTGCCCGTACTTGACGCATTCGCGGACTCTGTTCCTGTCGCCCATACCGCAGCTGAACGCCGTTACGGGCATTATCGCGTCGCGCATACCGAATGCCGCAAACAGCAGGAACTGCTGTATTTTGTAGTAAAGTCCGTAAGCCGTTACCATGGCTTCGCTTATGCTTCCGAAAATAAGGTTCAGCCCGTAGGTCATTACCGAAATAAGCGCCTGCGAAATTATTGCGGGCAGTCCTATTGAATAAATATCCTTTATCACTGCGAGCGACGGTTTGAAATTACATATGTCATTGTGAATTTCCTTGTTGACTTTCAGGTGGAAAACAAGTGCCGTCACGAATGACACTATCTGTCCCATGACTGTTGCATATGCCGCGCCTTTTACTCCCATTTCGGGAAATCCGAACCAACCGTAGATCAATATGGGGTCGAGGATAATATTTGTCACCGCGCCTGCTATCTGGGCAATTGTGGAAAACAGCGAACGTCCCGTAGACTGGAGGAGTTTTTCGTAGACTGCGAACAGTGACATTCCGAAAGAGAATATGCAGCAGATTTTCAGGTAATCCGTACCCATCTGCGCGATTATGGGATTTTCGGTCTGGGAGCGGATATATGCTTCCGCGCCGAAAAGCCCGAACAGCAGGAACAGAACGTATATCATCACCGCAAGGAACACGGCGTTTCCCGCGGCTTTGTCGGCGCGTTTCCCGTTGCCCATGCCGAGGCTTTTTGCCACAAGGACGTTTGCGCCCACGCCCGTGCCTATTCCCACCGCAACCATAAGAATTTGCAGCGGGAACGCCAGTGTCAGCGCGTTAAGGGCGGCTTCCCCGTCAAATGCCATATTTGACACGAAAGCGCTGTCTACGATGTTATATACCGCCTGCAAGACCATTGAAATTATCATGGGTATTCCCATGGAGAGCATGAGCTTTCCCACGGGGGCGGCGGACATTTTGTCTGAATTGTTTTTCATTTCTATCTCTCCTTATAAAATAAAAAACGCGCAGCCTCAGCCGCACGTTCTTATTCAAAGGGGGATAAGATGTGCAGCCTGATCGGACTTACGCCATCGGCTGCACATCATGTAATTTATTATATCTGTTTTCCGGAAAATTGTCAAAGGGAATTCTGCACAAAAAAGCGGAAAATTTCCCGCTGCCGCATTTTAAATTCTGCCAAAAAAAGAGGTCCGCACGGACGTCAACCCGTATGGACCAAAATCAAAAGCCATCAAAATTATAATTAAAAAGAAGCAAAAAGAGGTTAATTCTATTATAAAATATTGTCTGCCGTTTGTCAAGGGGTTTTTTGAAAAAAATATCATTATTCCGTGCGAAGCGCGGTAACGGGGTCTTTCCGAGCCGCAACACCCGAGGGGATAAGCCCCGCAATAAGCGTTAATGCCATGCTGATAACTACAAGTATCGCGCCGCCAACGGGAGGAAGTTCGCAAAGCCCGCTTATGTCGGTAAGGTGGGTTATTATCATGTTGATCGGAATATTCAGCAGCAGCGTGGTGATAATTCCGATCGCGCCTGCGGTGAATCCCACAATAAGTGTTTCGGCGTTGAATACGCGGGAGATGTCTTTCTTGGAAGCGCCGATAGCGCGGAGAATACCTATCTCCTTTGTGCGTTCCAGTACGGAAATATATGTGATAATTCCTATCATTATTGAGGAAACTACAAGGGAAATTGCCACAAACGCAATAAGAATATAGCTGATAGCATCAATTATGGTAGTTACGCTGCTCATCATAATGCCCATGATGTCGGTGTACTGTATGCAAAGGTCCTCCTGTCCGCTGTCGTTCATTCGCTTGTTGTAGTCGTCGATAATGTCGGTAATAAGTTCCTTGGACTCAAAATCCTTGGGGTAGATGTTTATGGAACTGGGGTCGTCAAGGTCGGACGCACCCATAATTGCAAGGTTTCCGTCATAGGTAGCGTCCGTCTGCGCAGCGTTCATCTGTTCGGAGAATGCCTCTGCAACTTGTTCTTCGGTCATGCCCATTTCAAGCGCCTGCTGTATCTGTGCGCCCATAGCCTGCTGTTCCTCGGGAGGGAGCGTGGCAATATATGCCTGAAGTTCTTCCATGGTCATGGGTTCGGGTTCTTCCTTTTCGGTTTCGGGGAATTCTATTCCCGTGAAAATATCCGTGTCGGGGTTGGCTTTCTGCTCCTTGACAATTTCGCTGTCGTTCACCTTGTTTATAAGGTGGGTCATAAGTTCCGACTTGTAGCCGATAGTTCCTATTTCGCTTGCGGCGGCAGTGCTGTCGGAGGGGCGGATAATTCCTACAATTTCAATTTCCTCGGCGTTCTGTACCTTGTCGGTCATGTAAATGGAGTCGTCCCGCTTATCCACCCAGACGTCGCCGTCCTTTTCAAAATAGTCGGTGTTCAGCAGAAGCTTGAATTTTGTGCCGATAATATCGTCAAAATCAAGGCTTTCCAAGGAGTTGATGTCCTCGACAGTCTCGCCGTCAATTGTCCTCTGAATGGCGTCGGTAAGTTCGCTGTCGTCAAGAATTCCCAGTGTGTAGAGGGAATAGTCCGTAACCTGATTGTAGCGGTTTACTATTAAAACTACTTCGTTGTAATTTTCGGGCATTCTTCCGTCAAGAATTTCGTACTGGGAGTCAAGTATTTCCTCTTTGGAAATAAGTTCTCTCCAGACGTTCATGCTGCTTGCCATTATGGGGTTCTGCGCCACCTGCGAAAGTCCCATGTCATCGAAGATGGAACTGGGATTTACCTTGAAAACTCCGTCTGAGGTGTCCTCTTTATAAAGTGTAAGCTGCGTCTGATAGGAATATTTTATATCGCTGATAAGGTCGTCAATGCCCGACTCGTCGCTTTCTATAAACTTCTTGAAGCTTTTCAGGTCGTTGGCGGAAATTTCCGCGAACATGGCTTCCATCATTTCGGTCATGACGTTCTGGGGGTAAATTTTATTCTGTTCAAAATCCTCATCGCTGCCCTGTGCCATTGACATCATGGTAGTCATAACGGTAGTCATGTCAATGGACGTTCCCTCAATGGTAAGGGGATAGCTTGAAAGCGTCTCTTCCTGAACGCGGTCTATGTAGTCGTGAGTTCCGCTGGAAAGGGAAAGTATCAGCGCAATTCCTATGATACCTATACTTCCCGCAAAAGCAGTCATGAACGTTCTGCCTTTTTTCGTCATAAGGTTGTTCATGGAAAGCGCCAGCGCGGTGAAGAACGACATGGAAGCTTTTTTCTTTACAACTTCCGTTTTCTGAGTATCGGATTTTTCGGCTTTTCCGTCGAATGGGTCGCTGTCGGCTTTGACTTCGCCGTCCAGAAGTCTTATAATTCTTGTGGAATACTTTTCCGCAAGTTCGGGGTTGTGGGTAACCATTATAATGAGTCTGTCCTTGGCGATTTCCTTGAGAAGCTCCATAATTTGCAGGCTTGTTTCGGAATCCAGCGCGCCTGTAGGTTCGTCCGCAAGGAGAATGTCGGGTTCGTTGACGATAGCGCGGGCGATGGCGACTCTCTGCATCTGACCGCCCGACATCTGATTTGGCTTCTTGTTCAGCTGGTCGCCCAGACCGACTTTTTCGAGGGCTTCAACGGCGCGTTTTCTGCGTTCGGTCTTGGAAACGCCCGAAAGGGTAAGGGCGAGTTCCACATTTGAAAGCACAGTCTGGTGCGGGATAAGGTTATAACTCTGGAAAACAAAGCCTATGGAATGGTTTCTGTAAGTGTCCCAGTCCCGGTCTTTGTACTGCTTGGTAGATTTTCCGTTAATGATAAGGTCGCCGCTTGTGTACTGGTCAAGACCGCCGATAATATTCAGGAGAGTGGTTTTTCCGCAGCCCGACTGTCCCAGAATGGAAACGAACTCATTCTCGCGGAATTTCATGCTAACGCCGCGGAGGGCGTGTATTTCGGTATCGCCGACTGTATAATTCTTGACGATATTGTTAAGCTCCAGCATAGAGCCGCCTTCTTTCATGCAAAAATACAGAAATATTATACCACATTTTTAATTGCCAAAAATAGCATTTTATATTAATTTTGTTGAAACAGCAAGGCTACAGCCTTGACCCATGCAGGCATTATTTTGTTTATATCAGTCTTGTGCCTGCCGTGAGGCATAGCAATTTTTGCAGATTGTCTTTGCTTCATGCACGGTATATTTAAGTTAGAAATTACTAAACTTTGCCTGAAAGCCCGCGGGGGCTTCCCCGCCTCAGCCTTGGAAAATTTGTTTTTACATATTGACAGAATTCGACAGGTGTGATATAATAAAAATCGGGTACATCAACAAACAACGGTAGGCGGTCAATTCTTCTCCTCAGAAATGGGGTGAGTTAGTGAACTGGAATGATATATTTACATTCGTTTTAGTCATATGCAACGTCGTTTTGATAATGCAGAATAACAATAACAAAAAGAAGTAGCCGCTGTACATTCCAAAGGGCGACTACTTCTTTTTTTAGTCAAACATGAGGGGTGACCGTCTACTTGGTGTACCCTCTTTTATTAATTATATTATACCCCATTTCGTCTGCATTGTCAATACTTTTTTCAGATTTAATTTATTTGCAGATTATCTTTGCTTCATGCACGGTATATTTAAGTTAAAAATTACTAAACTTTGCCTGAAAGCCCGCGGGGGCTTCCCCGCCTCAGCTTTGCTTCAACTCTTATTTTCATATTGCAATCATAAAAATTATGTGTTATAATAGAAGAAAACCAATTCCGGGGGCAGATACATTGATTTGTGTAACAGGCGATATGCACGGCGATTACAGCCGCTTTAACGACAGTAAGATAAAAAAACTCAGAAAAGGCGATTTCCTTATAGTCTGCGGCGACTTCGGATTTGTCTGGAACGGCTCGAAAAAGGAAAAGCGCATACTTAAAAAAATCGGCAGAAAGCGTTTCTATACCTTGTTCGTGGAGGGCTGCCACGAAAATTACGACCTGCTGGAAAGCTATCCCGAGGAGGACTTCTGCGGCGGAAAGGTGAACGTTATCTCGGGCAGACTTATGCGCATGAAACGCGGAAGTATGTTTGAACTGCAAGGTCATAAATTTTTCGCTTTCGGCGGCGGTCAGACCAAGGAAATAGACATACGCCGCGAGTCGGGCACATGGTGGGAACGTGAACTCCCCACTCCCGAAGAAGTGAAGCACGGCATTTCCGTTTTGCAGGAAAACGGCAACGCTGCGGATTATATCATTACCCACGAACCGCCCGCGTCCATGAAAGAGTTCCTCGGCTTTGAAGTCCGACAGATAAGCCATATGCACACATTTTTTGACGCCGTGAAGAACGATTGTAAGTTTAAAATGTGGTTTTTCGGGAAAGCTCATAAAAATAAGCTCATTCCCCCAAGGTATCAATGCCTTTTCGACGAGGTGGTGCAGATACAAAGCGCGCTGCCTAAGAAAAAAGGCAGGAAATAAATTTTAAGGAGAGATCATCATGCCGCACATTTCGGTAAAAATGCTCAAAGGACGTACCGAAGCCCAGAAACAGGAGGCTGCAAAGAAACTTACCGCCGCGCTCTGCGAAGCCCTCGGCTGCGGTGATACCCATATCACCGTGGGAATTGAGGACTTTACCGCCGAGGAATGGCAGGAGGTTTTCGCAAAGGATATAGAGGGCAAAAAGGACACCCTTTATAAAAAACCGTCCTATGACCCAAAGAGTCTGCTCTGATCCGCTGCGGAGCGCCGTTCCCGTATTTGCGGGAACGGCGGACATTCCGCGGAACTTTCGTATGCAGTGATATTTTGTAAGATAATATGGACAGGAGAAAGTTAAATTATGGGACTTTTTGATAATATCGCAAATAAACTTTCGGGAAAAGGCGATCCCGACAATTTTGCGGAAAAAGTTATGCAAAAGTTGGACGAAAAATTTCCGCCGCTGCCTGTTTTGAGATTTGAACCGAAACGTGCAGAAAATCTGAGCGTTTTTGAAACAAAACTTGGCGGAGTTCCCTATTTCCCGAAAGATATGGAATATCCTCTTGATAAAGCGGAAAATCATAAAGGCGAACCGTTAAGACTGCTTGCACAGCTTAATTTTGAAAAATTGCCGCATATCGAAAATTTTCCCCGGAAAGGCATTTTGCAGTTTTTCTGTGCAAGTAATGACGAAGCGGTGTACGGAGCGGATTTTGACGACCTTTGCAGCGCAAAAAGTTTTCGCGTTATATATCACGAAAATATTATTTCCGATGAAAGCAAACTGCTTTCGGCGGAAGATATGCCGAAATTCAGCGGAGAATACGGGGAGTTCCCCTTTGAGGGAGAATTTATTCTCGAAGCGGGAAAACCTGAGATGTGTCCGCTGTCGGTATCAAGTTATCTGTTTGAAGAAAATGTTACGGAAATTTACAACAAAGTTACCGGAGAAAAAGCAGAAAATTGGTACGATATAGACGAAGAAAAATTTGATAAAATAAGCGAAGAAAGAGTTTTTGAAAACACCTGCATCGGCGGGTACCCGTTCTTTACCCAGTCCGATCCGCGTTACGATGATGATATAAAAGACTGTAATATCCTGCTTTTCCAGTGTACGAGCTTTTTTTCGGCAGACGGGAAGGAAGAAGTTATGTGGGGCGATCTCGGAGTGGGAAATTTCTTAATTCCGGAAGAAAATCTTAAAAAGCTTGATTTTTCCAAAGTTGTGTATAACTGGGACTGCGGATAAAAATATTTGCCCGCAGGAACATATATATTCTGTCTGAAAAACAAAATGACCGCGCTGTAAACAGCGCGGCTCGTTTTTCATATTCAGGCGGATCTCCTGCCCCGTACTATGCGGAGAAACGCATTTTCAGCTTTTTTCAGCCTTGGGATAACAGTTTCTAAAAGTCCGCAGTATTTGTCCACAAGAACGATTACCACAGTCTCGCGATGTCTCGGAACAGCCGTAATGTTCAACGGAAACATATGCTTTCCGATAATATCGCTTTCAAGCTCCGATATGTAGAAATTTTCGCGGACGTTTTTTAATGCGGTCTGCGCGTGGGTGAAACCGTGGAGACGTTCGCCCTTGTCTTTATCGGGCTTGTAGGTGTGCCAGTCGTAAAGGAACAGGTCGTGAAGCAGTCCCGCTCTTGCGGCGGCACGGGTATTCCATGAGAAAAATCTGCAAATTCTGTAATTATAATACGAAACGTTCAGACAGTGCTGAAAACAAGTTGTATCTCCATGATGTGTAAATTCTTTCATTTTAAGGACAAGTTCATTATCAAGAAGGTCGGAAACAAGATAGTAGTAATCCTTAGCCTTCTGATCCCTGAGCAGGTTCAGTTTTGAACCGATGGCTTTCAGCATTTTTTAGCGGTCATCTCCCTTCGGAAATCCCTTGAACGGGTATTCCGCTACTATTATACAATAACTGCAAAGATTTTTCAACAATTTTTCAAAAATTACCGCACAATTTTCAACACTGATTTTTAAGCACTTTTAACAAATTTACATTCTCCGCTTGGATTTTGAGGAAACTTTCTTCATTTTCCTGCGGCGTTTCTTGGTGGCAAGGATATAAACTATAATATATGCCGCTATCAGGACAGCCGCCGCCGCAACAGCCGTTTTGAACCAGAACGAGCCCACAAAGGCTTTTGCTTTCATAATATTATATTCAAGCTGGGAAAGAGCGACAGCGTCTTTTGCAACAAGGTCCACGGTGCAGAGTTTTTCCCCCGAAAGGGAAAGGGTATACGTTCCGAAAACCTGTCCCTTTTCCACAGGCGCAAGAACTGCCCCGTCCGAATCAAGATAGCCGTCGGTGTTTATCTCCTGTTTCAGGTTGGAACGGTCAAGGGTGTTGGGCCATAACGTGTAAAAATCTTCCGCGGGAACGAGCAGAACGTGTTCCGCGTTGTCGCCCAATTTTACGGGAATTTCGGTTATTTCCTCCGTTTTGCTGAGAATTTTTTCATATGAAAAGGTATTGAACGCCCATTCGTATATATTTTTCTGGTCGGTGTACTGATCGTTGGCTTTTGAACCGTCCTCGTTGTACATGGGCGCGCCGAGGGTAACGAGAAGATAGTTGTTTCCGTCCTTTGAAGCAAGGGAAACGAGATTTCTTCCCGATTCGTCCAGAGTACCTGTTTTCAGACCGCGGGCGGGTTCGTAATAGAATTCGCCGTTGTGCACCATGGCATTGGTATGATGGATAGTCACCCAGCCGTCCTCGTGGTAGTTGGTGGCGTGGAGAGTATATTCGGTGGTGGTGGCAATTTCAACGAATTTGGGGTAATTGTCAACGGCGTACTTTGCAATAAGCGCCATATCCCGGGCGTTGGTATACTGTTCGTCATCGTAAAGACCGTGGGGGTTTACGAAATGCGTTCCCGTGCAGCCTATTTCCTCGGCTTTGGCGTTCATCATGTCGATAAAATTGGGAATGCTTTCGCCGCCGACGTTATATGCGAGAATTCCCGCAGATTCGCAGGCGGAATACATCAGCATGGAATACATCAGGTCGTTGGCGGTGATTATTTCGCCCCGTGAATAGCCCACGGCGGAGGGGTTTTTCCCGTAAAGGTCGTCAAACACCACAAGGGGGGCTTCGTACTCGGTATTGTCAAGGTCGGTCACATGGTCAAGCACCACGATAGCGGTCATTATCTTTGTAAGCGAAGCGGGGTACCATTTCTTAGTGGGATTTTTTTCATAAACGATAATGTCCTTGTCCATATTGATAAGGACGGCGGCTTCGCTTGCAATGGTAAAATTCGGCGTAAAGGTAACAGCCGAAGCGGGTATACAGGAGAAAATTGTAAAAGCAAGGACGGCTGCAAGAATGACGGCGGCTTTTCTGTAAAATTTCATATTTGCTACAACACCGCGGCGCGGCGTATACTCCTTTCAAAGCAATTATCTGCGATTTTTTCAATAATCATATTATACCACATAATTTTTATGATTGCAACATAAAAATAAGAGTTAAGAGCAAGGCTGAGCCTTGACCCATGCAGGCTTTATTTTGCTTATATCAGTTTTGTACCCGGCGTGAGGTAAAGTAAGGTTAAATCAGTAAATAAAATTCCCGCTTTTAAAGGCGGGAAAGGGGGTAGGCATCTCAACTCTCAACGCTATATAGCCTGCCCAGCGGCTCTTGCAGTGGAAAACGCTATCTGCAAATTGAATCCCCCCGTGTAAGCGTCAACATCAAGAACTTCCCCCGCAAAGAAAAGCCCGCCGATAAGCTTCGATTCCATGGTTTTTGGGGAAACTTCCGATACCTTTACCCCGCCGCTTGTAATTATCGCTTCGTCTATGGGGCGGAAACCTTTCACCGTCAGCGGGAAATTTTTTATCAGCTTCGCAAGTTCCGAACGTTCCTGCTTGGTGACCGAATTTACCTGCTTGTCGGGGGATATTCCCGATAGTTTTACTATTACGGGGATCATTCTGGCAGGGAGAAGCTTTGAAAGGGCATTGGCGAAAATGCGGTTGGGTATCTCGGAAAAATCCCGCAGGATCCGCTTGTCCAATGTGGGAAGATCAAGGGCGGGCTTCAGGTCAATGAAAATTTTATACCGTTTCCGTTCAGGTTCGCGAATGTGACTGGAAGCACTCAGTATCAGAGGTCCCGATACCCCGAAATGCGTAAACAACATCTCCCCCATGTCCTTGAACAGAACTTTTCCGCTTTTTTCGTCAGAAAGGGAAACTTCCACATTCCGCAGGGAAAGCCCCATCATTTCTTTGCAGAAGTTTTCCTCCGTTTCCAATGGCACAAGTGAGGGTTTCAAAGGTATAATAGTGTGTCCGAGTTTTTCGGCAAATCTGTACCCGTCACCGTCCGAACCCGTCCGCGGATATGACTTCCCGCCTGTGGCGATAATTACCGTTTCCGAACGGAAAATGTCGTTTCCGCAAATAACTCCCCCAACCGTGCCGTTTTCGGAAATTATTTCCGTAACTTTTTCGTGAAGCGTTGTGACCCCGTTCCGCTTGCAGAATTTTTCCAAGGCGTTCACAATGTCCGCCGCCCTGTCGCTTACGGGGAAAACCCTGTTCCCCCGCTCGGTTTTTAGCGGAACGCCTAAGTTTTCAAAGAATTCCATGCAGTCCCGACAGCCGAACCGACTGTACGCGGAGTACAAAAACCGCGGATTTACGGGAATGTTTGCAAAGAATTCTTCATCTGTACAGGAATTTGTAACGTTGCACCGGCCTTTTCCCGTAATGGAAAGCTTTTTCCCCAAGCGGTCGTTTTTCTCGAGGAGAAGAACTTTCCTGCCCCGTTCCGCAGCAGTTCCCGCAGCCATCATTCCCGCCGCGCCGCCGCCGATAACAATGCAGTCAAAATTATTTTCCGTCATTTGCCTGTTCCTTATCGTCGGAAGTCTTGTAGACTTCGTATTCATCGTAAATTTCTTCAAGACGTTCATAGTTGTGGATAACGTAGTCGCTTTTCCGAAGTCCTACCGCAACGATAAGCGCATTTATAACGCTCATGGGCGCAACAAGGGAATCCGCAAAGGAAACCATGTCGCTGCGGGCAAGAAGAATGTTGTCCGCATACGCCGCAAGGGGAGAAGCCTTGCTGTCGGTAATGGCGATTACTTTCGCGCCCTGCGCCGAAGCGTACTGGAACGCCTGAACGGTGTGCTTTGAGTATCTTGGAAAGCTGATGCCGATCATTATGTCATTCTCGCCGATGTTGAGTATCTGCTCGAACATTTCACTTGTAGAAGTGGTGTGGACAAGCTTTACACTGTCAAACATCATGTTGAAGTAGAACGACAGGAAACGCGCCAGCACCGCCGCCGAACGGGCACCTATAACGTAAATGTTCTTTGCCCGGCAGAGCGTGTCAACAGTGCGGTAAAATTCCTCACGGTCGCCCTCCTCAAGAGTCTTGCGTATCTTGTCAATGTCCATGTTCAGGACTTTTTCGTAAACGTCGCTGCCGTCGTTGCCCCCAAGCTGATCGTTCATAACGTCTATCCGCTGAACGGTGGTAAGCTTGTTGCTGGTAAATTCTTTCAGCGCTCTTTGCAGTTCGGGATAGCCGTCAAACCCGAGTTCCGTGGCGAACCGAACCACCGTGGATTCGCTTACCCCTGTTATCGCACCTAATTTGGAAGCGGTCATAAAAGCCGCTTTGTCGTATCTTGTCATAATGTACTCGGCGATTTTTTTATGTCCTTTTGAAAGCGAGGGCATTATCTCGTGGAGTTTGTTGAAAAGATTTGCGTCAGGTGCGGAATTGGACGCATTGTTCATAAAAATTCCTCCTAATAAACCTTGAAATAATTCGGGATCATTCCCATAAATCGTTTTGCAGTTTTAAAATCTCGCCGCGGAGTTTTTCCGTTGAAGCGATATCTTTTATATATACCCCGTTTTCAAGGATCACCGCGTCTCCCTCGCGGACGTCCTTGGCAAGTTCCGAAACAGCAACTTCAAAATGCTTGTCCTCGTTTTCAATGACGGCGAATCCGTCCTCTATCCTGTCAATTATAAGCATATAATTTCCTCGCTATCTGTCGGTTTTTACATAAATTCTCTCACCGTCTGAATATATGATAATATTCCCGTTCTTTGCGGTGCCGTACCATTCCGCGCCGAAGTTTTCAATGGCTTCTATGGTTTCCGCGTGGGGGTGTCCGTAACTGTTGCCCTCGCCGTACTGGATAACGCATTTTTCGGGGGAAACAGCTTCAAGGAACTCCTCGCTTGTGGAAGTGCTGCTGCCGTGATGCCCTACCTTTAAAACGTCCGCGTCCACGTTTTCGCCCTCGTCAAGAATGTCATTTTCCGCGGCGTTTTCCGCGTCTCCCGTGAAAAGATAGGACGTCGAACCGTATGTAAGCCGCAGGACTACAGAATAATTGTTCAGGTCGTCGTAATCTTTCAGCGGCGCAAGGATCTCAAATCGGGGCGGCGCGTCGTCCTCGTCCGATTTCTCAAAGGAATAGATTGTATGCGGCTTTGCGGCGGTAAGTTTCAGCCCCTTGCTTTTAAGTGCCTGCAAGAAATTCCTGTAAACTTTGGAAGTTGGCGTAAGCTCGTCCTTTACCCGCGGGGCAATGACTTTCCCTATCTCGAATTCCGGAATTATGTAGGACATTCCGCCCATATGGTCGGAGTGGGGGTGGGTCGCCACAACATAGTCCAGCTTTCTGACGCCCTGCTTTTTAAGATAGGAAATGACCGTTTCCGCTTCTTCCGCCTCGCCGCAGTCTATGAGCATGGCGGAATTTTTATACATTATAAGTGAACAGTCGCCCTGCCCAACGTCAATGAAATGTATCTGCAAGTCGGCGTCCCTGTCGATGAACGTGGAAACCGCCGAGTCGGGAATTTCCTCGCCGCCTGTTTCAAGGTGTATGCAGTAAAGGAATACCGCGCCTAAAAGTATCAGTATGAACGCCAGAGCCGGGGAAATTCCTAACCTCTGCGCCGTTTTGACTGCTGCTTTTGCGGTCTGTTTTGACTTTGACGAGCGTTTCCTGCTTGCCGCCATTTATCTCCATTTCCTTTCTTATTGGAATTGCGCTGCTTCTCGGCAATTTCCGCAAGATATTTTGAGTCGGGCTTTACAAGGCAGTCCTTTCCATGACCTATAAGGTCGGTGCGATGGGCTTTCTGCAAGGCTTCAATGACTCTGCGCTGATTTTCCGGTCGGAAATATTGCAGCAAAGCCCGCTGCATAGCCTTTTCCGCAGGCGTTTTCGGAACGTAGACTTCCTCCATTGTGTAGGGGTCAAGCCCCGTGTAGAACATACAGGTTGAAATGGTTCCCGGAGTGGGGTAGAAGTCCTGCACCTGTTCGGGGCGAATTTTAAGGCTTTTCAGGAATAACGCCAGTTCCACCGCTTCTTTAAGGGTGCTTCCCGGGTGAGAGGACATGAGGTATGGAACGAGATACTGCTCCTTTCCTATCTGTCCCGTGATCCTGTAAAATTTATCCTGAAATTTCTTATAAGCTTCAATGTGGGGCTTCCCCATTTTGTCAAGGACTACCGCGGAACAGTGTTCGGGAGCGACTTTAAGCTGACCGCTGACGTGGTATTCGATAAGTTCCCGCATGAACTCATCGTTCTTGTCCTCCATAAGATAGTCGTATCTTATGCCGCTGCGGATAAATACACGCTTTATTTTGGGAATTGCCCGTATTTTGCGGAGGAGGTCAAGATATTCGGTGTGGTCTGCTTCAAGATTCTTGCAGGGCGTGGGAGCGAGACACTTTTTCCCTTTGCAAAGACCGCTTTCAAGCTGCTTGTGACAGCTTGGCGCTCGGAAATTCGCCGTAGGTCCTCCTACGTCGTGAATGTAGCCTTTGAAGTTCGGCAGCGTGGTGAGAAGTTTCGCCTCCGCAAGAATGCTTTCCTCGCTGCGGACGGCAATTTTCCGCCCCTGATGCAGGGCGATGGAACAGAAATTGCAGTTCCCGAAACAGCCGCGGTTGTGGGTTATGGAAAACTCCACCTCTTTTATTCCCGGAACGCCGCCGTCCTTTTCGTACATGGGGTGATAAGTCCGCATATATGGCAAGGCGTAGACATTATCAAGTTCTTCCGTTGTGAGAACGGGCGACGGGGGCAATTGCACAAGCATATATTTCTCCTGCCGCTGAATTATCGTCCGCCCGTAAACTTCGTCCTGCCAGTCGTACTGCTGACGGCAGGCAATGGCGTAGGACTTCTTATCCTCGCGGCAAAGTTTCAGGGAGGGACATTCCACCGCCCCGAAAGGCGTGTTCTTGGGTTCGCAAAGGTATGCCGTTCCGCGGATATCGGTAAGGGAGTGAACGTTTTCCCCCGCCGCAAGACGATTGCAAATTTCCGTTATCTGATGTTCGCCCATGCCGTACATAAGAATGTCCGCGCCGCTTTCTTCAAGTATCGACGGGCGAACGACATCGTCCCAGTAGTCATAGTGGGCAAAACGCCGCAGGGACGCTTCAAGACCGCCTATTCCGATGGGAATATCCCCGTAAATTTCGCGGATTTTCTTACAGTAGACCATCACCGCGCGGTCGGGACGTTTCCCCGCCTTTCCTCCTGCGGTGTAAGCGTCGTCGGAACGCTTTTTCTTTGCGGAAGTGTAATGCGCCACCATGGAATCAATATTCCCCGAAGTTATCATAAAGGCAAATTTCGGTCTGCCAAGCTTTTTGAAATCCCTATCGGAACGCCAATCGGGCTGTGAAATTATACCCACGGTATAGCCGAGGCTTTCTATTACTCTCGATATAATGGAGATTCCAAAACTCGGGTGGTCCACATAGCTGTCGCCTGTTATGCAGATAAAATCAAGCTGAGAAATTCCCCGCTCTTTCATATCTTCTTCTGATACCGGAAGAAATGGCATAAAATTCACCTCCGACAAAAATTATCCTTTTATAACTTTTATAAGTAATATTCCACAAGGGCATAATGTCCGGAAGAATACAGCCGGTAGGACACAGCTATCCATAAAACAAGCCATATATGTAATATCAGTATCAGATCCATTGCCTTTCTTCCGGCAAATTTTTTATTTGTTGTGTGAGCAGCCACACAGCCGCCTATCGATCCGAAAAGAAGCGAAAGAATGATCGCACCGGCTTTTTTGTTGTTTTCAACACACGCGCCTGCGCCGAGATTAAGGAAGATAAACACTATCGCGGCAAAGATCAATATAATACGCTCCGAAAATGCAAATGCTGCCAGAAGCAGAATAAATACCCCGCCAAATGCCATTGTTTCCGAAAAAAGACTTGTTACCGTCAAAAATATTCCGCACATATTTACGAATAAATATGAATGATTTTTGATAAAATTAAGAATTTTCATAAACCGACTCCTCATTATCTGTAATTTTATTATTACAATTGTCTATGTACGGTCTTATTTTTATAAGTCCGTCAATGTGTTCGTATAAATCTTTTTTTATAGGCGCACCGAGAGGATTCAGCAAAAAGTCTATTCCTTCACGCCGTGCCTGTTTTGCCGCAGGGACAAAATCGCTGTCTCCGGATACAAGAATTATCTGATCTGCAAGTTTTTTATAAGCAATTGAAGCAATATCAATGCCAATACGCATATCCACACCTTTTTGCTCAATATTCAATGTCAAATCAGAGTTTGTTATGTCCTTAACTTGTATTTTACCGCTTAAAAGTTTTTTCAGAGCATCATATTTTAAACTATATTCGATTGCATTTTCACTGAGTCTGCCAAGTCTTAATGCAAATTTCCGCTGATGTTTAAGCTCGTCTAAAAATTGTGTCATCCATTTATAGTCATCGCTTTTTCCAAGATTTATGCTTCTATTTGATATAGGATCAAAAATCACTTTATCAAGAGGCGGACAGTCATAATAAAAAATTCTGTAAAGGTCACGTTTCTCATATTTATCAAAAGACAGCATTTTATGACAAAGGGTTACCAATTCATTGGCTCTGACTTCCGGAGAAACTTTTTCGCAATAATGGTTAGCACGTTTTCTGTAAAATGCACCTTCGATCAGAATTGCTGTTCGTACCTCACGTCTTTGGATCGGAAATTCCTGAAAATTCTTTTTCAATTCGCTCATCTCCAAAATAAAAATACCCTCGGTCTTGTAAATCCCCTTATGGTGGGGCAACTACTGCCGAGAGTATACTATCATAATTATAACTATGGTTATAAAATCATAACCACACTATTTATTATACTCATCGGAATAAAAATTACAATGGTTTTATTGATTTTGTAAAATATATTTGTTTAAATGCACAAATATATCTTTAAATTTTTGTTTAATTTTCGCTGTCGCCGTCCTCGCCGCCCGAAACATTATCCTGATTTATCAGCTTTCGCTGTAACCACATTTCGCGGGTAACAAGCACCGAACGGGGCTTTGAACCCTCGTAAGGACCTACAACGCCAAGTTCTTCAAGTTCGTCCATAACGCGCGCCGCACGGGCATAGCCAAGCTTCAGCTTCCTCTGCAAGTATGATACAGAAGCTTGTCCCGCGTCTATAAGAACTTCCACCGCTTGGTCGATAATGTCTCCGTCTCCGCTTGGAACGCTGTCACTGTCGGAAGTGGATTTCTCTCCCTTGACCGCGGGCATATTCTTTTCTATCTCTTCAATAATTTCGCTGGAATATTCTACCGTTCCGCCGCTCTTGATAAATTCCACAACGGCTTCCACTTCCTTTGTGGAGGCAAAACAGCCCTGTATTCTGATAGGCTTGGGAATTCCCTGCGGGTAGTAGAGCATATCACCGTGACCAAGGAGTTTTTCCGCGCCTGCCGTGTCGATAATTGTTCGGCTGTCTATCTGGGAAGAAACGGTAAGGGCGATTCTTGAGGGGATATTTGCCTTGATAAGTCCCGTGATAACATCAACTGTCGGTCTTTGGGTCGCAATTATAAGGTGCATACCCGCCGCACGCGCCATCTGCGCAAGTCGGCATATGGAATCTTCCACTTCGTTGGAAGCCGCCATCATCAGGTCGGCAAGCTCGTCTATAATAATGACTATCTTAGGAAGCGGCTCAACGCCCTCTGTTTCCGCAGCCATTTCGTTGTAACTGCCATGGTCGCGGACATTGTAATCCGCAAAAAGCTTGTAACGTTTCAGCATTTCCTGAACTGCCCACGAAAGCGCGCCTGCCGCCTTTCTCGGGTCGGTAACTACAGGAATGAGCAGGTGCGGGATCCCGTCATAAACCTTGAACTCGACCATCTTCGGGTCGATAAGCACAAGCCGCACTTCGTCCGGAGTTGCGTTGTATAGAATACTCATAATTATACTATTTGTACAAACCGACTTACCCGAACCGGTAGTTCCCGCAATTATCATATGGGGCATTTTGGCAATATCGCCTATCATAATGTCGCCGTCAATGTTCTTTCCCACAACGAAGCTGAGCTTGCTTTTGTTGTTTGCGAACTCGGGGCTTTCTATCATTTCGCGGATGGTAACAATATCCTTTATTTTGTTGGGGACTTCCACGCCGACGGCGGCTTTTCCGGGGATAGGGGCTTCAATTCTTACCCCTGCCGCCGCAAGGTTCAGGGCAATATCGTCCGCAAGTCCCGTTATTTTGGAAATTTTCACGCCCGCGCTGGGCTGGAGTTCATATCTTGTAACAGTCGGTCCGCGGTGAATATCCACAATTCTTGTCTGAACGCCGAAACTTTTCAGAGTGTCCACAAGGGTGTCGGCGTTGGCTTTCATTTCCGCTTCGGCTTCCGCGGCGTTCAGGCTGTTGTCAACATCTTTCAGCAGGGAAATGGGCGGGAATGCGTATGCCGCCGTTTCCGTTTCCTGTTGGGAAATTTCCTGCTGAATGTCCGCCGCCGTGGGTGCGTCGGGCATATCAAGTTCTTCCTCGGTCTGGATCTTGTTTGAAGCGAGGGTGGATTGCTTCTTTGCTTTCTGTTCCGCGGTTTTCGGAACGTTCGGCGCCGCGGCGGGTTTCTTCTTTTCGGGAAGCGTGGCGGCTTTCTTTATAATATCGTCAAGTTCGTTCTGAGCGGTCCTGACCTTTTCCACCGCTTCCTCGGAGGCTTTCGAGGGAACGGCTACGGGGTGTGCGGGCATTGAATTCATGAAAATTTCCTGCTCGGAAAGTTCGGGCTTGTCTTCGGCTTTGGCGGAATTTTCCTCCGCTTTCTTGCCTTTCTGACCTGCGGGCATGGGAATATCCACATTGAAATTTTTTGCCTTTTCCTTTACCACGCTTTGGGGAACGTCCGCATTGGGAACGGTTTTCCTGCCCTTTGGGGATTTAGCCCCCGGCGGCGGAACGAAATCGCCCTCATTTTCGGGAACATATTCCTCACGGGCGGCATTTGCCGCCGCAAATCCGCGTTTTATAAGATTTATCAGATCGATAACGGTCTTGTTTGCAAATATCATTATGAAAACGAACATCAGCAGAACGATGATTATCGCCGCCCCCGTTTTCTTGAAAAGCAATAACAGCGGAACTGCCAGCAGCGACCCGAAAACGCCGCCGCCGCGGAGTTGTTTCCCCTCGGAATAAAGCAGCGGGATAATGTCGTCAAAGAAATTCCCCTCGGGAATCTCCGTTCCCGAAACTATCTGCACAAAGGACGATACAAGGAAGATTATTATAAAGCACTGTATGACTTTGCCCTGAACAGCCTGTTTTGTCCTGTCGGTGGCTATCATAACTGAAACGTATATCAGTATCACCGGAACGATAAACACCGAGAACCCGAACATTCCCAGAAAGATATTATGTATGCTGTGCCAAGCCGACTCGCCCTTTATCAGCGTAAAGAAAAGTATAAGCACTCCCAGCGCAAAAAGTATGGTCGACCACAGAACTCTGTCGCCGAGATTTGCTTCTTCCTGTGCGGCTTTTGAATTGGCGGGTCTTTTCTTTTCAGCCACTTATTTTTCCTCCCTGTATTTTTTACAAATAATTATACTATTGATTATTTTACAAAAGAAACTCTTGTTCCTGTTGTTATCTCGTAAATTGCGATTATAATGACGATTATGCCCAAAGCGAGGGTATACCAAGCAAAAATGCTGAACTTGTCGTTCATAACGAAAGCCTTTACGAGCCAGATGGCAAAATATCCCGCAACGGCTGAGACTATGAAGCTTACTATAAGGGGCAGGATATTTGCAGTAATTTCGCTTGCGGAAGCTTCGCCCAGTTTTACCACCGCGCCCGCAAGAATTACGGGGATCCCGAGTATAAAGCTGTATTCAACGGCGTCCTCGCGTTTCATGCCCGTGAAAAGCGCGGAACAGATAGTCGAGCCGGAGCGGGAAATTCCCGGGACGAGGGCAATTCCCTGAAAAACACCTATTGTAAGCGCGGCGGGAACGGTGGTTTCCCCCGCGGTCTTTGTGCCTTTCCCGAACTTTGTACTCAGGAAAAGCAGTGCGGACGTGTAGAGGAACGCGATTCCCTCCGCAAGAATTGACGGGTCGGAAGCAAGTCCCTCAAAGAAATCTTTGAATATGTAGAATCCGAACAGGGGCAGAATGGAAATTATTATCATAATTATCATACGCCGTTCGGGGTTCATGGTTTTCCACTTGAATTTTCCGGTAAAAATATCGCCTATCATTCTGAACGCCTCGATAATAAGCGCTTTTATCTTGTTCCAGAACGCCACAAACACCGCCAAAAGCGTTCCGAGGTGCAGGATAATGGTCATAGTCACCGCGCTTCCGCCGTCGAGACCGGTAAAGTGCTGGAAAAGCGACAGATGTCCCGAACTGGACACCGGCAGGAACTCTGTCAAGCCCTGTAAAATTCCCTGTAAGATTGCTTCAAGTACAGTCATAAAAACATATTCCTTTTCTGTTTATTTTTCAGGCAGCACCGCACAAAGCCGTAAGGCGGTCTTTTGCGCGGGGTTGCCTTATATAGATATTCCCGGAAAGTGCGGGAAATTACCCATTATTATCGTCGGGATAGCGGGGTTCGCCGTTCTCGATGAGTTCGTAAAGCGCGCTTATGGCGTCGGAAAGTGTTCCCAGCGAGTCTATCAGACCCTCGGAAACCGCGGCGTCGCCGTCAAGGACGGTACCCATGTCCATGGTAAGTTCGCCCGTATTCATAACAAGTTCCCTGTAGCGTTCGGGGGGAATTCTGCTGTTGCTTGAGACGAACTTGATTATCCTGTCCTGCATTTTCTCGAAATAGGACATAGTCTGGGGAACGCCGAGGATAGTGCCGTTCATTCTCACGGGGTGGATAGTCATGGTAGCGCTTGGGACGATGAAAGATTTTTTGGCGGAAACTGCAAGCGGCACGCCTATGGAATGTCCGCCGCCTATCACCAGCGAAACGGTAGGCGTTTTCATACCGGCGATAAGTTCGGCGATGGCAAGACCTGCTTCCACATCTCCGCCCACGGTATTGAGAATGATTATCAGTCCCTCAATGGAGCGGTCCTGTTCGATAGCCACAAGGGCGGGCATGATATGTTCGTACTTGGTGGTTTTATTCTGGGGCGGCAGGATATAGTGACCCTCCACCTGACCTATCACGGTCAGGCAGTGAATAAGGTGTTTGGAATTCTGTGAAATCACCTCGCCGGTTTTTTCGATAAGGTCGGCTTGGTCTATTTGTTCCTCGGTGACGGTCTTGTCGTAGTTTTCCTCGCAGTTTTGCATATTCATATCCTTTCCCGATACTGTTTTTGGAAATATTCTGCCGCGGAAAGTTCAAAAATATGCACAATTTAAATAATTATACATCAAATCCTGCAAAATGTCAAGCGCGGGGGAAGCCCCCGCACGGAAATCAATTTTCAAAAACGACCCGCAAAATCGATTGTGGATTCATAAGACAATCAAACATAATATTCGAGA
>CANRFB010000014.1 GCA_947629785.1 uncultured Clostridia bacterium
TATGGTGACTCTGAGGGCAAGGCTTTCTTGCCCTCTTTTTTCTTTTCTTTTTCTGCCTACTTTTATTTTACACTAAGTACAATATTGTCAAAAAATATAATTCAAAGTGTTCTTCACGTTAATTGTTAACAAATTGTAAAAAGTTTAAAAACCGCTTGACTTTGACAAAGCAAGCGGTTATAATAAGAACATAGATTGTGCGCAATTAAATTTTACAAAATTAAAAGGAGAGGCTTTTATGAGCATTTATGATTTCATGATCAAAACACAGGACGGAAACAGCATACCCCTTGAAAATTACAAGGGACAGGTGCTTCTTATCGTAAATACCGCTACCGGCTGCGGTTTTACCCCGCAGTACAGCGAACTTCAGGACCTGTATGAACTTCACCAAAAAGACGGTCTGGAAATACTTGATTTCCCCTGCAATCAGTTCAACGAACAAGCCCCCGGCAGCGACGAGGAAATACACAGCTTCTGCACGGGACGTTACGGCATAACTTTCCCCCAGTTCTCAAAAATTGACGTAAACGGCGAGAACGCTTCTCCGCTCTATAAATATATTACCGAAAATACCACTTTCGGCGGATTCAGCGGTCCTATGTCCCTGATACTGACGCCTATCGTTAAAAAGATGGATAAGGACTACAAAAATAACGGAAATATCAAATGGAATTTCACAAAAATTCTTGTTGACCGCGAGGGAAATATTGTCGGACGTTTTGAACCTACAGAGTCAATGGATAAAGTAAAAGCAAAAGTCGAGGAGGTATTATAATGTTCCATTACGACTATAAAACGGAAAATACCTGTTCCCAACTTATAAGCCTTGATCTTGACGGAAATATTGTTCATAACGTAACTTTTATGGGCGGCTGCAACGGGAATCTTAAAGCCATTCCCCTGCTTATTGAGGGCTGGACGGTAGATCAGATCGAAGAAAAACTTTCCGGCGTTCTCTGCGGACGCAGACCCACTTCCTGCGCCGATCAGCTTGCAAAAGCGGTACGCGAAGCCTATAACGCGGAGCAGAAAGCTTCATAAATTTACAGAAAAGGAGCTATTTTATGAAAATTGCAGTAAGATATTATTCCAGAGGCGGAAACACCAAAAAGATCGCGGAAGCAATTTCCGAAGCCGTAGGTGTGGAAGCAAAAACAGTATCGGAACCGCTGACCGAAGATGTGGATATTCTGTTTCTCGGCAGTGCCCCGTATGCTTTCAATGTAGATGATGAAGTTAAAAAATTCATCGGCAATATAAATGTGTCCGTTGGGAAAGTAATAAATTTCAGCACTTCCGCCGTTATAAGTTCTACCCGCAAATATGTGGAAAAACTGTTTGCGGAAAAGAATATTCCTGTTGCAAAAGAAGAATTTTCCTGCCGCGGCGCTTTTGCAATGCTGCATAAAGGAAAGCCCGACGAAAACGACCTCAGAGCGGCAGCGGATTTTGCCAAAAAAATTATAGGATAAGGGGGTAATTTAATTGGGGGATAAATACGAAGCGCTTAAACTGAAAAATCAGCTTTGCTTTCCGCTTTACGCCTGTTCAAAAGAAATAGTAAAGGCGTATAAACCATACTTAGATGAAATTGACCTCACATACACACAATATATTACAATGATGGTTATGTGGGAGCATAAAGAACTCCGCGTAAAAGATGTGGGAAAATATCTTTATCTTGATTCGGGAACGCTTACGCCGCTTCTGAAACGTCTTGAAGAAAAGGGTTATATAAAAAGACAGCGTTCACCGGAAGATGAACGCGACCTTATTGTTACCATAACCGAAAGCGGCGAGGCTCTCAGAAAAAAGGCAGTAAAAATTCCCGAAAAGCTCGGTGCCTGCGTTGATATTGATTCGGAAAAAGCGCAGGCTTTATACAGCATACTTTACGAAATAATCGGCAAACTTACCGATGCGGAAAAATAATTCACTCCGCAGGTTTTCTTACAATATCCGCAACATTCTGCAAAGAAATAAACGCGCCGCCGTCAATATCCATTACAATATTTTTCAGTTTATTTATCTGAAATTGATTTACAATAAAATAAATAATTTGTTTTTCTTCTTTTGAATAACCGCCTGTTGCGTTTACTATCGTACCCCCTGCTTTGAAATTTTCCGACAGTGCCGCAGAAATCTCTTTTGCCTTGGTCGTTACTATCATGGCGCACATTGCCCTGTCGAAACCTTCCACAATAAAATCTACCGTTTTTGAACCCACATAATATGTAACGATAGAATAAAGCGGCAGTATCCAGCTTTTTATAACAATTCCGCAGACAATATAAAGAAGCGTATTGAATATCATTACAAATGTTCCCAGTGAAATTCCTATTTTCTTTGCAAATATGACCGACAGCACATCAAGACCGTCTATTGCGCCGCCGAATCTTATTGTCATGCCGCTTCCTATTCCGGAAATAACGCCTCCGAAAACGGCGCATAAAAGCAGATCCGTTCCCGCCAATGGCGATACAAAATCAACATCTATCGGCAGAACGTGCATTATCAGGAATGAAACAGCCGAATATACACAAATCGTAAACAGCGAATATACCGTAAAAGACATTCCCTGCTTTTTGAATCCGAATAAAAATATCGGCACATTCAGAATTATCAGAAACAGCGAAAGAGAAAAGGTTGACGGAGTTGTCTGATCAAGCAGCATGGAAAGTCCAGAGATCCCGCTGTCATATAATTTTACCGGAAACAGAAATAACGACACACCAAATGCGTTTATAATTCCCGCGGCAGTTAAAATAAGAAAATTGACTAATTTCAATTCTTCAAAATCTTTTTTGCGTATCTCAGGTTTCATACCATAATTTGCCCCTTTTTAAAATTGCAGTTTACTTTTAAAATTATAACACAAGCAAAAAATAATGTCAATAATCCATTCCGAAAAATTATAAGGGCTGTGCAAAACGCATAGCCCTTATAATTTTATGAACTTACGGTATGTCTTTTGGAAATTTCATCACGGTGTTTAGGCTTGATATAACGCGGTTCTTTCTTTTCAAGAGCAACGTCCAGAACGTCCGTTATCTTTTCCGCATAAACAAAATTGATATTATCCTTTACAACACTGTCCACTTCTTCAAGGTCGCTTTTGTTTCCGACGGGAATTACAACGGTTTTCATTCCCGCTTTGTAAGCCGCCATTGTCTTTTCTCTCAAACCGCCGATGGGAAGAACTTTTCCGTGAAGCGTTATTTCTCCCGTCATGGCAACATCATGCTTTACAGGAATGTTTGCCAGTGCGGAAACAAGCGCCGTTGTCATTGTAACGCCCGCCGACGGTCCGTCTTTGGGAGTTGCGCCTTCGGGGGCATGGATATGAATATCCTTTTCCTTGTAAAAATCTCCGGAAATTCCGTACTTGTCGGCAATACTCCGCACATAGCTTACGGCAATCTTCGCGCTTTCTTTCATAACATCGCCCAGCGAACCGGTGGTTTCAATAACGCCTTTTCCGTCAAAAACCGAAGCTTCCAGCGGCATTATTACACCGCCCACGGAAGTCCATGCAAGACCGTTTACAATGCCGATCTCGTTCTTTTTTGCAAGATCGTCGTCAAGATATTTCTTTACTCCTAAAAATTCCTCAATGTTGCGGCTTCCGATGCGAACGGACTTCTTTTCACCGTTTACTATGATTTTTGCGGCTTTTCTGCAAAGGCTTGCAATTTTTCTTTCAAGAGAACGCACTCCCGCTTCTCTTGTGTAATTGTCGATAATTATGTAAAGCGCGTCGTCGCTTATTTTCAGCATGGTTGACTTCAGACCGTTAGCTTTCAGCTGTTTCGGAACAAGATGTTCCTTGGCTATATGGAATTTTTCCTCACGGGTGTAACTGGTGAGTTCAATAACGTCCATACGGTCAAGAAGCGGCGAATCAATGGTCTGAGTCGTGTTTGCCGTAGTTACAAACAGTACATTACTGAGATCAAAGGGGATTTCGATATAATGATCGCGGAACGCACTGTTCTGTTCCGAATCCAGAACTTCCAGAAGTGCCGAGGACGGATCACCTCTCATGTCGTGGGTCATTTTGTCTATCTCATCAAGAAGTATCAGCGGATTTTTGCTGCCCGCAAGTTTCATAGCGTTTATAATACGTCCCGGCATAGCGCCCACATAAGTTTTCCTGTGTCCCCTGATGTCGGATTCGTCCCTTACGCCGCCGAGAGAGATCCTCTGATATTTCCGTCCCATAGCCCTTGCAATAGATTTTCCTATGGACGTTTTTCCCACTCCCGGAGGACCTACCAGACAGATTATCTGACCTTTTATATCGGGTTTGAGTTCCCTTACCGCAATATTTTCGAGAATACGTTCCTTTACCTTGTCAAGACCGTAATGATCCTTGTCAAGGACTTCCTTTACTTTCTTAACGTCGGTTTTATCCTTTGTGGAAATATTCCACGGCAGTTCAAGAACGTTATCCAGATAATTCCTTATTACAAACGCGTCCTGAGAAGCGGAGGACATTTTATTCAGCCTGTCAACCTCGCGGAACAGTTTCTCTTTGGATTCCTCATCAATGTCAAGCGCCTGTATCTTTTCGGAATACTCATCGTAGTCCTCCTGATACTCATCTTCTTCACTTTCACCAAGCTGATTGGCAATAGCTTTCATCTGCGCTCTGAGGTAATATTCTTTCTGGGTGTTGTCAAGCTGCTGTCTTACCTTTTCCTGAATGTTACGCTCAATATCTATGACCTCCACTTCACGGGAGATCATTGCCAGCAGCATTCCGAGACGGGAAATGATATGGCTTTCCTCCAGAAGCATTTCCTTATCGTCCACTGCAAGCGGGATATTGAACACCAGCACATCAAACAGCTTGAACGGATCGGTCTCTTTCATTACCGAAGAAGTAAGTTCCTTGGGCATTCTCGGCATTACGGTCGCATACTGATAAAACGCCTGTTTTATCGCCCGCATTACCGCCTCGATCTCTATTTCGTCACTGCCTATGCGCTTTATTTCGGGGAATTCCCTTACATTTGCAACAAGATACGGTTCATATTGAAGTATATCAATAAGTTTAGCGCGGTATTTGCCCTCTGCAAGCACACGAAGAACATTGTCCGTACCTTTGAGCATCTGCCTTATTTCCGCAACAACGCCCACCTGATACAGGTCATTTATGTCCGGCTCGTCAAAGCAGTCGTCTCTCTGAGAAGTAATGAATATCAGTTTATTGTCATTCATTGCCGCTCTCAACGCCGCCTCGGACGTTTCGCGGGTAACGTCAAAATGCACGACTACATTCGGGAAAATCACAAGTCCCCGTATAGCCAGAGCAGGCATTGTTATATCTTCAAGTTTAGTTTTCATACAAACCTCCCGATCGGATGCACCGATCCTAATATATAATACTAAGTATATTATATAATAAAACTGTCTGTTTTGCAAGTAACAATTTAAGAAAGTAAAATTAGATTATATCACCTATACGATTTTGCATAGGTAAAATACTGGAAAATGCGTGGATATACGCAATTCCTGCATGAAATAAAAATACGCTTCTTTTGAACAAAAAGCGTATTTTTATTTATTACCCCTGAGTGAAGTTATTTCTTTGCGGATTTTTTCTTGCCTGTTTTTATAAGCGGCTTGCTTTCACCGTTAACGCAGCTTTCGGTCACGGTAAGACCTACAACGTCAGCATTTGCGGGAAGTTCAAACATCGGCGCCTGAAGTATCTTCTCAACAATGGAACGCAGTCCCCGAGCGCCGGTGTTCTGTTCAATAGCCTTTTTGGCAATTGCCCTCAGTGCGGCTTCCTCAAATTCAAGTTCAATGCCGTCCAGTTCAAAAAGCCGTTTATACTGCTTTACCAAGGAATTCTTAGGCTTTACAAGAATTTCCACAAGTGAATCTTCATCAAGTTCATCAAGAACGGCAATTACAGGCATTCTTCCCACAAATTCGGGAACCATTCCGTATTTTACAAAATCCTGATGTATAACGCCTTTATAAATGCCTTTGGATTTTTCGGCTTTTGTTTTAATGTCTGCCCCGAAGCCGAGTGAAGAAGATTCCGTTCGCTTCTGGATTACCCTGTCAAGACCGTCAAAAGCGCCGCCGCATATGAACAGAATATTCTTTGTGTCCATATGGATAAATTCCTGATTGGGGTGCTTTCTGCCGCCCTGCGGAGGAACGTTTGAAACCGTTCCCTCAACGATTTTCAGAAGCGCCTGCTGAACGCCCTCGCCGCTTACATCACGGGTTATGGAAGTATTCTCGGATTTTCTGGCAATTTTATCAATTTCATCAATATAAATGATACCGCGTTCCGCTTCCTCAACGTTGAAATCCGCCGCCTGAAGCAGTCTTACAAGAACGTTTTCAACATCATCGCCAACGTATCCCGCTTCCGTAAGCGTTGTAGCGTCGGCAATTGCAAAAGGAACGTCCAGTATTTTTGCCAGAGTCTGCGCAAGTACGGTCTTTCCGACACCGGTAGGACCTACAAGAATGACGTTGCTTTTCTGGAGTTCAACATCGTTGTCGTCCTCCTGCGTCATAATGCGTTTATAATGGTTATAAACCGCAACGGAAAGCGCCGTTTTTGCTTCTTCCTGACCAATAACATATTCGTCAAGTATCTTTTTTATTTCTGTAGGCTTTTTTATTTTAAGCGGACGAAGCGGGTCGCCGCTTCTGTTTGTCTGACTTCTTACGGGATTATACATAGGATTGCTTTTAACAAGCATTTCATAGCAATAAACTACACATTCATCACAAATATTGCTGGCTCCGGCAGAAAAAATATTCTGCACCCGTGTTTCCGGTTTTCCGCAAAAACTGCATCGCCTTAAAGAATCGTTTCCTGCCATAACATCAAACTCCAGACTTATCTATTAAAAATGACCTTGTCTACCAATCCGTAATCAGCCGCTTCCGCCGCGCTCATGAAGTTGTCCCGCTCTGTATCTTCGCGGATAACTTCAATAGGCTTTCCGGTATTCTGAGCAAGTATTCTGTTGAGGTTTTCACGAGTTCTCACCAGATGTTCGGCACGGATCTTAATATCGGTACACTGACCTGAAAGTCCGCCCGAGATCAGCGGCTGGTGTATCATAATTTCCGAATTGGGAAGGGCAAGCCTTTTTCCCTTAGCGCCCGAAGAAAGCAGGAATGCTCCCATAGAAGCCGCCAGACCTATACAAATTGTGGAAACATCGCATTTTATATACTGCATGGTGTCATAAATTGCCATACCCGCAGTTACCGAACCGCCGGGGCTGTTTATATAAAGGCTTATATCCTTTTCGGGATCCTGACTTTCAAGATACAGCAGCTGAGAAACAACAAGGCTTGCCGAAGTGTCATTGACTTCCTCCGAAAGCATAACTATCCTGTCCTCCAGCAGCATTGAAAAAATATCCTGAGAGCGTTCTCCTCTGCCTGTTTGTCTGACAACGTAAGGAACTAAACTCATAAAACCCTCATTTCTCCGCAGAAACGTCTTTAACACCATACAAACCATCCTTCTGCGGAAAGATGGTTTGCGGCAAAAGTTATTTTATCCTATCAGCCGTTTATCTTAGCTGAATCCTTAACTATCCTGCTTGCCTCGGCGACTCTGAGATCGCTCTTGACAGCCTTTATTCCTACGATGGATTTGATCCTTGCAACAGGCATCTTGTACTGTTCGGACATTCTCTTGATCTCGTCCTCCGCCTGCTCGTCTGTGACCTGAACATTTTCAAGATCGGCGATCTTTTCAAGCGCAAGCCTTACCTTGACCTGCTTCTGAGCCTGTTCTTCAAAAGTCTTGCGGAACGCGGGCATATCCATGTTGGTATACATAAGATATGTTTCCATATTAAGACCCTGCTGAGAAATTCTTATTTCAAAATCTCTTACCATTTCGTCGATCTTGTTCTCGAACATTATCTGAGGAATGTCAGCCTGAAGCTTGTCGATAAGCGCTTCAAATATCTTGTTTTCCGCTTCGGCGTCCGCCATCTGAACAGCACGTTCTTCAAGCTTGGTTTTCATATCCTTTTTAAGTTCGTCAAGAGTGTCAAATTCGGTAGCGTCCTTAACGAACTCATCGTCCAGTTCGGGAAGTTCCTTGGTCTTGATCTCATTGAGTTTTACTTTGAATTCGCAGGGCTGACCCGCAAGTTCTTCCATCTGGTATTTTTCGGGGAATGTAACATTAACGGTAAATTCCTCGCCTGTTTTCTTGCCGACTACCTGCTCCTCAAATCCCGGAACGAAAGTGCCCGAACCCAGAGCAAGTTCGTAATTGCTGTCCTTTCCGCCCTCAAAAGGAACGCCGTCCTTGAAGCCCTCAAAGTCGATAACGGCAATATCTCCGTTTTCGGCAGCTCTGTCATCAACTGTAACAAGTCTGCCGTTTCTTTCTCTCAGGTTCTGAATTTGCTGATCAACGTCCTCGTCAGTAACAGCATTGACAGTTTTTTCAACTTCTATACCCTTATAATCGGAAATTTCAACTTCGGGCTTAACGGTAATAACTACCTTGAAAGTAACGCCCTCGTTTTTATTTATAGAAGTAACATTGATCTCGGGATTTGCCACAAGCTCGTAATCGGTTTCTTCAATTGCGGGAGCAACATCGGTATTTACCAGAGCGTTTACAGCGTCCTCATAGAAAACATTCTCGCCGTAAAGCTGTTCGATCATCTTTCTGGGAGCTTTTCCCTTTCTGAAACCGTTGACATTTATTCTTCTGCGGGTTTTCATGTAGGTATCCTGAATGGCTTTTTCAAAGCCCTCCGCGTCAACCTTGATCTCAAGTTCATACTTGGCATTTTCAATTTTATTTGTTGATACTAAACTCATTTTCAACGTCCTCCATTTTTATAAGAAACATATTTATAATTATACCATATTCCGAAAAAAATTACCATAGATAAAACTATATTTCGCCATTTTGTACAATTTACAGCACTTTTACAGGTTCAAAATGCACAAAATCCCCCGCTATCAAGCGGAAATCTATACCGTCCCGCTCTCCGCAAATTGCGTATTTGTGGGCTTTTCCGTGGAGATGTCCGTAATAGCATTTCTTTACATTATATTTGTACATAACGTCAAGAATGTCATAATTGTACTCATCTCCGTAAATAGGCGGATAGTGCAGGAAAACTATAGGTTCAAGCCCCTCCGAAACAGCCGACCGTATGGAAGTTTCCAACCGTCCCGCTTCCCTTGCAAGGACCTTCGCATCAGCGGGGACTTCCGTTTCGTTTATCCAGCCTCGAGTGCCGCATATCCCGTAATTTTCATATCTGTAATGATTGTTATGGAGAAATTTTATGGTGTCAAAGCAATTTTCTTCAAGAAATCCGTTAAGCTTTGAAATCGTAGACCACCAGTAATCGTGATTGCCTTTTGAAATGATCTTCGTTCCTTTCAAAGCGTTTATAAAAGCAAAATCATCTTTTGCCTCTGCAAGGTCTATTCCCCATGAAATATCCCCGGGAATTACCACAATATCCTCCTCGGAAACCGTTTTCGCCCAGTTTTCCGAAAGCTTTTCAACGTGATCCTCCCAGCCTCCGAAAATATCCATAGGCTTGTTGACCGACATTGACAAATGCAGATCGGCTATTGCAAATAACGACACCGCATCACCCCGTTAAACGGAAAGTTTTCCGAGAACATATTCTTTCTGATCTTCCTTGACAATAACGTCCTTGAAGCGTATCTCCTTGGTTTTCAGAGAAGCAAGGGACTGCGGTATCTTATATCCCGAAAGTTCCGCAAGTCTGTCCACCATGTCAAATTCGTCAAGCTGAGAAGCTTTTCCCTCAATAGCTTCCAGAACGCTTGCACTGAATTTGTAAGGACTTGCCGTGGAAGCGATTATTGTCTTTGTTGTATCTCCCGTTTCCCTGCGGTAATCCTCATAAACCTTTACTGCCACCGCGGAATGTGTGTCCAGCGTGTAGGAATACTTGTCGTAAATTCTCTTTATTGTCGCCTTTGTTTCGGTATCGTCGCAGAATCCCGCCGCAAATTCCTCCGAAAGCTTCTTCTTTATATCGTCCGTAACTTCATATCTGCCGTTCTTGCTGAGAGAGCCGAACCATTCTCTTATAACAGCGTCATTTTCGCCGCACATAAGATACAGCAGACGTTCAAGGTTGCTGGAAATAAGTATATCCATGGACGGAGAAATAGTCGTATAGAATTCCCTGTTCCTGTCGTAAATTCCCGTTTTGATAAAGTCCGTAAGAACTTTGTTGGAATTTGACGCGCACACAAGCTTGTTAACCGGAACTCCCATGTGTTTTGCATAATAAGCCGCAAGGATATTTCCGAAATTACCCGTAGGAACGACAATATTTACCTTATCTCCCGCCTTTATTTCGCCGTCCTTTACAAGGGAAGCATACGCGGAAATATAGTAAATTATCTGCGGAGCAAGACGTCCCCAGTTAATGGAATTTGCGCTGGAGAACATCAGACCTTTTGCGTCAAGTTCAGCCTTTATCTTTTCGTCCGTAAAGATAGCTTTTACACCGTTCTGGCAGTCATCGAAATTGCCCTCCACAGCGCAGACCGCAACGTTATTGCCGCTCTGAGTGGTCATCTGGCGCTTCTGCATGGGACTTACGCCGTCCTCGGGATAGAATACCATTATCTGAGTTCCGGGAACATCCGCAAAGCCCTCTAAAGCCGCTTTGCCCGTATCTCCGGAAGTAGCCACCAGAATAACTATCTTCTTGTCAATGTTTATCTTCTTCGCCGAAGTCGTCAGCAGATACGGAAGTATCTGTAATGCCATATCCTTGAAAGCGCAGGTAGGACCGTGCCACAGTTCAAGAATATAAGTTCCGTCAAAAAGGTGTGAAATTTCGGAAATATTATCCGTTGCAAATTTCTTGTCATTGTAAGCGTTTTCGGTGCAGTATCTTATTTCGGCGTCGGTAAAATCAGTAAGATACTTCGCGAAAATATACGCCGCTCTTTCGGAATAACTCATATCCCCCAGCTTAACTATTTCGTCAATGCTTATGGGCGGTATTTCGGAGGGCACAAAAAGTCCTCCGTCATCGGAAATGCCCTTGACAATAGCTTCCGCAGAGGAAATTTTCACATTACTGTTTCTTGTGCTTTTGTAGTACATATACTAACAGTCCTTTACAAAAAATTACATTATTCACTTGCGTCAAAAGCATTTTCAATGTACTGTATTTCTAATACTCTCCCATCTGACATTGTTACCCAAGCCTCATCAAATCTCGGCTGTAAGTCATGGGGAAAACGCATTGAATACAATTCTGACGCTCTTATTATCCGTTTCTGTTTTGCCTTTGTAACAGCTTCAAATCCGTTTACAAGCGGGGCGGGCGCTCTTGTTTTCACCTCGGTGAACGCAATTACGCCGTCTTTCTCGGAAATTATATCGATTTCCCCGCCCTTTACCCTGAAATTTCTTTTAAGAATTTTATAACCATTCTTTTCAAGGTAAGCGGCGGTAAAATTTTCGCCTAAATCTCCTGTTTCTTTTCTATCCATTCTTCTTTATCTTTTTAAGAAATGACATTCTATGAATAGGGCAGGGACCGTATTCCGCTATAAGCTGTTTGTGAAGTTCCGTGCCATACCCTTTATGTTTTTCAAATCTGTACTGCGGATATTTTTCCGCCATTCCGCACATATATCTGTCACGGCTGACCTTTGCAAGTATCGAAGCCGCGGCTATGCTTGCCGACAAACCGTCGCCCTTTATGACCGTTTCTATCCTGCAATCTATATCAGGAGACTTGTTTCCGTCAACAAGAACTATATCCGCCGATATTCCCAGCCCCTCATATGCCCGCTTCATAGCCAGCATGGCGGCATTAAGGATATTTATGGACTCTATTTCCTCCACCGAGGCTGTCGCAACGCAATATGCCTTTGCTTTGGAAATTATCTCGTCATACAGCTTTTCGCGTTTCTTTCCGGAAAGTTTCTTGCTGTCATTTATACCCTCAATAACCGTATCTCCGTCAAAAATCACGGCGGCGGCGTAAACATCTCCCGCTAAAGGACCTCTGCCCGCTTCATCTATTCCACATATAACAGGAAAATTTTTCCTCTTTTCCCTGTCAAATTCAAAAAGGTCTGCAATTCCGGTCTTTTCCATAAAATTCAATCCTTTGGCGGAAGTTCAAGGGTCATTTGTCCCAGCTTTCCGCTTCTGTATTCGTCCAGAACAGCCGCTGCTGCGCGTTCGGTGTTTATTTCCCCGCCGGAAATAAGCATTCCGCGGGCTTTCCCGACTTTCAGAAGCAGTTCATAGCCGTCCTCGCACTCCGAAACGTCTATTTTATATCTTTCGGAAATGCGTTTCCCGTAAAGTCCGCTTAAAATGTATAACAGCCTGCTTGCAAGGGCTTCCGTATCAACAACATCGTCCTTTACGGCGCCGGTAAACGCTAATTTTTCGCCCACCGTCATATCATCGAACTTAGGCCACAGAACGCCGGGCATATCCAGAAGTTCAATATCATCGCTTATCCGTATCCACTGTTTATCTCTTGTTACTCCGGGGCGATCCTCGACCTTTGCCTTTTTCTGTCCCGCCAGCCTGTTTATGAACGAGGATTTTCCCACATTGGGAATACCCACCACCATCAGGTGAAGCGTCCGACCTTTCATGCCTTTGGATTCGTACTTTTTCAGCACTCCGGAAAGGACTTCCCTTACCGCCGGAACGAACTTATTCAAGCCCTTTCCGCTTCGGCAATCGGCGGCAATTGCGGTAATTCCCTGACGGCTGTACCATGAAAGCCATTTCTGCGTGGAAGAACCGTCCGCCGCGTCCGCCTTGTTAAGTATAACTATCCTCGGTTTGCCCTCGATCAGCGAACCAAGATCGGGATTTTTGCTCGATTCGGGAATACGTGCGTCAACGATCTCCACCACAGCGTCCACAAGCGGCAAGCTTGCTTTTATCATGCGCTTGGTTTTGGTCATATGCCCCGGAAACCACTGTATAGACGGTATATCAGTCATTATTTCCTCCGGATCATGCAGGAACGCCCATAGAGCTGAACGGGAATATCCTTACAATAACTTTTCCGAGAACATCTTCTTCTTCCACAAAACCTACCCGCGGGTCTCTGCTGTCGGTAGAATTCATACGGTTATCCCCCATAACGAAAACATAGCCCTCCGGAACGGTAACAGGATACTGATGTCCGCCCTCGTCCATCTGTGTAAGAGCATTTATATACGGTTCATTCAGGACAGTACCGTCTACCGATACTTCGCCCGTGTCAAAATTAATATTGACCTCCTGACCGCCTGTAGCTATAACACGCTTGACAATGACCTTGTTCAGACCGGTAATAGCTTCCAGCTTGTTTTCCGAATCATATATATGTCCC
Source organism: uncultured Clostridia bacterium (assembly GCA_947629785.1). GTDB lineage: Bacteria > Bacillota > Clostridia > Oscillospirales > Ruminococcaceae > RGIG8773. The sequence goes on from CANRFB010000014.1 coordinate 13,386, forward strand.
TTTGTATTGTTTACGATAACGATGTCGCCCGCCTCGGGTTCATAGAAAAGATGTGAAACGATAAGCCTGTCACCGTCCACAAGTGTGGGAAGCATAGACTCACCGTCTACATTTGCAACGCGGAGAATAAACGTAAAAAAGAGTATAACAACAAAGAAAGCAAAAATTATGGTTTCCACCCAATCAAGATATTCTTCCGCCGCGCTTACTTCTTTATCTTTATTCTCGTCAAGCGCTTCATAGTTCAGCTCATATTTTGCCATAGCAATACACCCTTTCCGAGTTCATTTTCAAATCTTTGTCCGCAGAACAACAGAGAGATAGCACAAAAGGGACGGTAAGTCCCTTTTGCGTTAAACGCTCCGTCAGCGTATCTGTTCCTTAACTTTAGCAGCCTTACCGACTCTGTTGCGGAGATAGTACAGCTTGCTGCGGCGAACCTTACCGCTTCTTACGACTTCTACCTTGTCAACAACAGGCGAATGAACAGGGAATACTCTTTCAATGCCGCAGCCGTGAGCAACACGTCTTACGGTGAAAGTCTCGTTTATTCCGCCGTGTTTCTTGGCAATAACAGTACCTTCAAATATCTGGATCCTGTATTTGTCGCCTTCCTTGATCTTTACCGATACCTTAACGGTATCGCCCACATTTACAACGGGAGCGTCTTTCTTCATGCTGCCGTCGCTAATAAGTTTGAGTGCGTCCATATCTGTTTCCTCCTGATTTCAAGACATTCATACCTTTCGCAAGACAGCCGGGTACAACACTCAGAACCGGCATAAGGCAGCGGACTGTCCTTTTAATGTCAGCCTTTCGGCAGGCATTATTCTCGCCGTAAAATACACGGCGGATAATCAAATGCTCTTTAATTTTAACACATTTTTATACAGATTGCAAGTATTTTCAGCCAAAATTTTGTGAAATGTAAATTATATAAATTTTTCACCGCTTTTGCACAATATTTTTGTGCGTTCTATACAAACGTTTTCAAAATCAATTCCGCTCACTCGGGAAAACGCATCGGCAAAAACGTTTGCGTTTATGTTTAAAGCACCGCCTGCGGGAAGTCTTACCGTCAGCGCAAGATGATCGCCGCAGACTTCCGTGTTCAGAATTTCAATATGCGGTCTGATGTCTACCGTTACTATACCCTTGCTTTTGGAATGTTTTTCCGCCTCGATGGTCTCCATAGACATCATTCTTTCAAGCGCTTTGAAAATTTCACCGGCAGCGCCGTAAAATTTCATTTCATACTCTGCGGAAGCTATATCCTGATTTTTGTGAACGGGCTTGGCAAGCTCCGTGACGGAAATCCCGTCAGGCATGACGGAATCAAGCCTTTCCCGCGCTTTTTCAAAATCTATCTCCTCTATGACCGAGAAATCCATGAACTCCGTGCGGCTTGAAATTCCCAAAGACAGAGCAAGCGGAAAATTAAGGTAAATGTGCGGATTGAATCCCTGTGAATACCACACAGGCAGTCCCGAACGCTTCAAAGCCCTTTGCATGGTCCGCTGCAGATCAAGATGCGAAATGAACACGGCTCGTCCGCTTTTTGAAAACACCGCCCGAACATCAATCTTTTCCAAAGCAAGCGCCTCCCATTACCCCCGAAATTCCGCAGCCCGAACATTTTTCGCGGCAATTCGGCGTAGTTTCAGCGTTTAACGCCTTTTTATGCTCCCTTATAAGGAATTCGCGGGAAATATAATAGTCCAGATGCTGCCACGGCATAACTTCATCATAGGAACGCTTTCTATATGCGTAAAAGTCCATGTCAAGCCCTGCTTTTTCAAAGGCTTTTACCCAGAGTTCGTATCTGTAGAATTCGCTCCAGCTGTCAAATTTGCAGCCCGACTTCCAAGCCTCATATATGACTTCTCCAAGCCGTCTGTCGCCTTTTGCAAGAACGGCTTCAAGAATGCTTACCTTATAATTGTGCCAGCTGACGTTTATCCTCTTTTTTGAACGTATACTGCCAAGCAGAAGTTTCTGACGGCGGTCAATTTCCTCCGCGGACGCCTGCGGTTCAAATTCAAAAGGCGTAAATGGTTTAGGAACGAACGTGGCGCAGCTTACAGATATAGAAACGTGCCGCCCTTTGGGTCTGTTCGGGTTCTGATAGTAAAGGTCAACTATCTTTTCGGCAAGTTCCGCAATTCCGATAATATCCTCGTCTGTCTCGGTGGGAAGTCCCATCATAAAATACAGCTTGACCGAAGTGTAACCGCCTTCAAAAGCAATTCTGCACGCCCGCATTATTTCATCTTCGGTAATATTCTTGTTGATAACGTCCCTGAGCCGCTGAGTTCCCGCTTCTGGGGCGAATGTCAGACCGCTTTTGCGGATAGCTTTCAGCCGTTCCATAAGTTCATTGCTGAAACGGTCTATCCGCATTGAGGGCAGGGAAAGATTTATCTTTTCGCCGTCCGTGTATTCCGAAAGTTTTATAAGAGTTTCATCAATGCTTGAAAGGTCGCTGGTACTCAACGAGGACAGGGAAACTTCCTCATAGCCCGTGCTTTCGCAAAGTGAACGTGTCTGACTGCAAATGGTCTCCGAACTTTTCTCCCGAAGCGGTCTGTAAATGAATCCCGCCTGACAGAAGCGGCAGCCTCTTATACAGCCGCGAAGGACTTCCACCACCGCGCGGTCATGAACAATTTCACAATATGGAACCACAAAGGATTCGGGATAATAAATGCTGTCAAGGTCTTTTATAATGCGTTTCCGTATCTTTGCAGTGGCATTGGGGTGATTTGGCAGAACTGCAGCGACAGTTCCGTCATTATTATAGGAAACATCATAAAAGGACGGCACATAAATGCCCTCTATCTTAGCCGCTTCCGCAAGGAATTCCCGCTTTGAACAGCCACGCTTCTTCATTCCGGCGTAAAGGTCCATAAGTTCAAGATTGACTTCCTCGCCCTCGCCTAAAATGAATAAATCTATAAAATCAACTAGCGGCTCGGGATTGCAGACGCAAGGTCCTCCCGCCACAACGACAGGCATATCCTCCGTTCGGTCTTTTGCTTTCACAGGAAGCCCCGCAAGGTCAAGCATATTCAGAATATTTGTATAGCAAAGTTCGTACTGTACCGTAAAACCTATAAAGTCAAATTCTCTTATGGGGTCGAGGCTTTCCAAGGCGTAAAGCGGGATATTATTTTCCCGCATAAGCGCTTCCATGTCCTCCCACGGCGCAAAGACCCGCTCGCACCAGAAGTTTTCCCGCTTGTTTTTCAGGGAATACAGTATCTTCATTCCCAGATGTGACATTCCCACGTCATAGGAGTCGGGAAAGCAGAACGCAAAGCGCACATCTACCTTGTTCTTATCCTTAACAACGCTGTTAAGTTCCCCGCCTATGTATCTTGAGGGGTTCCTGACTTTCAGCAGGATATTTTCTATCTGTTCCTTTAACATAAATTTACATTCCTTTCACCGTATATCAACAGTTCGCCGCCGAAATAAGCAGATAGCACAATGTGATATACAGTGTAAAATTTCCCTTTCCCGCAAAGGCAAATGCCGTCATTATTCCTAAAATAAGGAAGATATTCAGCCATTTGAGATACCTTTCCAGAATACACGCCTGCGAAAAGCTGCAAAGCCGCCTTATAAAAGCAACAAGAAGCTTTCCCCCGTCCAGATACTGTAACGGAAGAAGATTGAATACCCCTATAACGGCATTTATCACCGAAAACAGTTTCAGTTCGGGAACATTTACCGCCGACAGCGCCGCAGCCGCAAGGAAATTCGCGCCGCTCCCGCCTATAAGCACAAGAAGCTCCGTTCCGAAGTCGGTAAAGCAGAATTGCTTGTCGGGCATGATTTTTATACCCGCACCGTAGAAAAGTATTCTCCGCGCGGGAATTCCGCGTATTTTCATAACGGCAAGATGTCCCGTTTCGTGCCATAAACAGGCGGCAAGTCCGAGAACGGCATAGCTGTTTCCCAGCAGGAAAAGCAGCGAAACCGTTGCAAAAAAGCTGAAATCAAAGGCAATTACCGCGTTTTTGTACCTGAACTCAAACATTTGGCGTTGTTTTCAGGAAATCAAGCACTATCCGGAAAATTTCGGGAATATTTCCGTCACCGGAAAACCTGTCCGAATATATCCGGAAAATATCCTCCGCAAGTCCGTTGTCGAAAATGTTTATCACCACAAAAACTATGGCGGCAATAACGCACAGTATCGCCTGAAATGCAATAATATCGGCAAGCGACGCCCTCGGCTTCTTCTGAATTATTATCTCCGTCCGCTCATCGCTCTGCAAAGCTTCCGCGCTTGTTAAAGTTTCTTCCATAAACTCGTCCCCTTTCATTAAATGGATATTTATGAAAGAGGACAAATATGTTATTTCCGTATTCTTATAATGGAATTTTCGGGGTAGACCTTTTCGCAGGGTATGCGTATCTCCATCATGGCGTGATTGGCATTTTCAATCTCGTTTCCGTCCCCGTCGTAAAGCTTTTCAACGGTCAGTGTGTCAAACTTTGTTTTCGGGGAAAGTATCTCCACTGTATCGCCTCGGCTGAAAAAATTCCGCTGCGTGGCGTAAATAAACCCATTCTGACATTTTTCAATAACCGCGGCAATATCATATTCGCGGATATATCCGCTGTTTTCATAATACTGACAGTCATTGGGGTGTCCGAAGAAAAATCCCGTACAGTAATTCCTGTGACTTACTTTAAATACTTCATCTTTTATCCAGTCGGGAAGTTTATAATCATCGGGGGAATTTTTCAGAATATCCGCAGCCATTCTGTAAGCGTTTGTCACCACAGACACATAATAGGAAGATTTCGCCCGCCCCTCTATCTTGAAGCTTGTGACCCCTGCTTCCGCCAATTTGTCAAGATGTTCTATCATGCAAAGGTCTTTCGCGTTAAGAATGTAGCTTCCCTTTTCGTCCTCGAAAACGGGGTAATACTCGCCTTTCCGCGTTTCCTCCATAAGGTGGTAACTCCAGCGGCAGGGCTGAGCACATTCCCCCCTGTTGGCGTCACGGTTTGTGAAATACTGTGACAGCAGGCACCTTCCCGAAAAGGACATACACATAGCGCCGTGGACGAAAGCTTCTATTTCAAGTTCCGCGGGGGTCTTTGCCCGAATTTCCGCAATTTCGTCAATGGAAAGTTCCCTTGCCACAACAACTCGCTTCACGCCCATATTGTAAAGTTCCGAGGCGGTCACATAATTTACTATCCCCGTCTGGGTGGACATATGAATTTCCATATCGGGAGCATACTTTTTCACCAAGGAAAGCAAACCAATATCGGCGACGATAACCGCGTCAACACCGCTTGAAACGGCTTCTTCCATAAACTGCCCGAAATGCGGTATCTCGTCATTTCTCGGAAGTGTATTGCAGGTAAGGTAAACTTTTACATTCCTTGAATGTGCAAGTTCCACGGCGTTCTTTAACTCATCATAGGTGAAGTTCTTCGGTCCTGCCCTCATTCCGAAAGTTTTCCCGCCCAGATAAACAGCGTCCGCTCCGTAGTCAACAGCGGCGGTAAGACGTTCAGGATCTCCCGCAGGGGCAAGGACTTCCAAGTCATCATATTTCATCAGAAAGCCCTCCGAATTATCACATCAAACCCGCTTCAACAGCATTCTGCTCGTGTTCCGCTAAAGTTTCGGCGTAATAGAAGTTGCCCTCATCATCTGACAGGAAGAAGTAATAATCCGTTTCCGCAGGGTAGAGGACTGCATTTATCGCATCAAGACCGGGATTGCATATAGGTCCGGGAGGAAGTCCCGCGCCCTCGTATGTATTGTAAGCGTCAAACATTTTCTGAGAATTTATCTCAATGTTCGGCTTGATAACATTTTCAACATAGTTCGATGTTGCGTCCGACTGCAAAAGCGGGAAATTATCGGGGTCGTTAAGGCGGTTATAGAAAACCGACGCCACACGCTTCATGTTCCATGTATCGGGAGCTTCCGCCTGAACTATCGAAGCCAGCGTAAGAACTTCCTCCAAGTCCATTCCGAGGTCGTCCATTCTGCCGTAAAGGTCGGGAGTAATGCGAGCCTCAAAATTCTTGTAAATTTTCTTAGCAACGACACGCGGGTCTTCATCAAGGAAAAACTGATATGTATCGGGAAAAAGATAACCCTCCATTCGGTAGAATTTTATGGTGCTTGTCTTTACCCTTTCCTCAAAATCAAATCCGAATTCCGAGATGTTGAACGTCCTGATAAACTCATCGGCATCGCAGACGCCTTTTTCTTCAAGTCTCTGAGCCGCATCGTAAAGGGTTATTCCCTCGGGGAATACAATATCAACGGTTTCCCGCTGATCCGCTACCTGCTCCTGTAAAACCTCGATTATCGTGCTGTAGTCCATCTGCGGTGAAAGCTCATGCGGACCGGCAATAAACGTTCCGTCCGCGCCTTTGAATCTCACAAATACCCTGAAAAGATCCGGCTCTGCAATTACACCCTCGCGGAAAAGCTGTTCCGCTATGTCGGCTGTGCTTGAATCCATGGGAATTTCAACCACCATTTCAATGTCCGATTTGCCTATTCCGAACAGTTCTTTTGCGCATTTCAATATGAAAACAGCCGCAAGTATGGACACGGAAATTATTACCACACTTAATATCAATCCGAAAATAATGTGGGTGTGCCCCCGCTTTTTGCGGTGCTTCTTGGTTTTGTAACGCGGAACTTCTTCCTCATCGGATCCGTCATCGTCGTTTTCCTGCTCGTCCTCGCCCTCGGAAAGTTCTTCATCGGGAATTTCCTGCTCAGGAACTTCCTCCGTCTCCGGAATATCCGTTTCCGCGGTTACGGCAGTATCTTCCGCGCCCCCGCCGGAAACGTCCGCGGTAACATCTTCCGCAGCGGTTTCTGCGGGAACGGTTTCCTCCGGTATACTTTCCCGAATATCGTCCAGCGTAACATTATCCTCGGTAATTTCCTTATTTGCCATCAGAACCCTTTTCCTTTCTGTGATCTTTGACCGATATTTCCGTAATGACTATATCCGCGGGAATATCGTATTCGTCATGGGGAAGGCTTTCTTCCAGACATTGTGAATAGCATATCCCCACTTTCAGCATTTCCCAATGTTCGGACAAAAAGCGGTCATAAAAGCCTTTCCCGTAGCCAAGCCGAAAACCTTTTCCGTCATAGGAAAGCGCAGGAACTATGCAGACCGCTCCGTCAAACAGCGAAATTTCCCCGCACTTTTCGGGAACAGGCTCGTATATCCCGAAATATCCCTTTTTCAGCTCGTCAAACGAATGTATTTCGTAAAAAGCCATATTTCCGTTTTTATCCAGACTTTTTGGAACGGCAACGGTTTTCCCGTCCTCAAAAGCCCGCGCTATCAGCCTGTGGGTATCCGCTTCGCTTTCCGCCGAAACGTATGTCAGCAGCAAAGCGCACCTGCGGTATTCCGCCAGAGAAACGATATTCTCAAAAATCCCCTCGTCCATGAATTTTTTCAAGTCGGGAGAAAATCCCGAACGAAGTGCTTTGTACTTTTTCCGCAGGGAAATTTTTTCCTCGGTCACGGGCATAAAATAGCCTCTCTCAGCTTGTCGCTCCTCTCTTTGGAAACAAGCGCTTCAACAAGTTTCAGACCGAAATCAACAGCAACTCCCGCGCCTCTTGCGGTGATGATATTTCCGTCTATAACCGCGGGAACGTCAAGAACTTCCGCGCCTGTCAGTTCGGATTCATAGCCTGTGTAGCAAACGGCTTTTCTGCCTTTCAGAAGTCCTTTATGTCCGAGAATTGACGGTGCGGCGCAGATAGCGCCTATAAAAATGTTGTTCTTCGCGCAGTAGTCAACGGACGCCTGAACGGCTTCGGATTTTTCAAGATTTACCGTGCCGGGCATACCTCCCGGAAGAACTATCATTTCAAGGTCGCTGTTCAGTTCAACAAGCATATCGTATGTGTCCGTCACAAAGGTGAGATTGTGGGAACTTTTGATAATGTTGTCCCCTATCCCCACAGTGTAAACTTCCTTTCCGCAGCGTCTCAGCAGGTCGATAGGCGCAACAGCCTCGGTTTCCTCAAAACCGTCCGCAAGAAAAACATAGATCATTTTAAATCCTCCAATTTTATTTATAAAATTTAATTTTGTTGAAAAGCATATTTTAAGTTTGTTTTGAAACAGTCCACCGGACTGTTTCAAAAGGTAAAAAATAAATAACTTGCTTATTCAAGGGGGCGCCCTCTACGTAGGGCAGCCCCCTCTTGCCGCCTGCGGCGGCAATTCACCCCTTGCGGAGCTTTTAACGTATAGGGGAATTTCGCGCTCTGCGGAGCGCGACAAGGGGCTTTGCCCCTTGACCCCACCAGCGCGGCTGTGCTGGACCAGCTTTTCGGGCAAAGTTTTGTTTTTCACTATTTAGTTTGTCCGCGACTATTTTTAGTTTTTCGACAAGCTACAATTTTATTTATAAAATTTAATTTTTTATTTGAATGTTACAACATTTTTTTGAAGCATGAACACGGGGTGGTAGGAATGTTTTGACTTTCTCAGTCCCTCAAGTCCGAGGTCCTCCTCCCGGTTGATGTATTCGTAATCCGTTGCCGCCGATTTGGCAAACTCATTGTTGATAGCCGCATACGCGCCCTGAATTTCGGCATTTGCCTTTTCAATGTGAATGTCGAATGTGTCGGAATTTATCCTGTCGCCGATAGTGAATGCCTGAATTTTCCCGTCAACGGTAATGACGCCGCCTTTCAGGTCAAGTTCTCCGAAAGAATTCATAAAGGTGTTTATGGCAAACTGTTCGCCGACGCTTGATTCATCGTCATAGCCGTTATTAAGATTATAGCTTTTTACCGCAAACTCTATACACTCGTCAAAGTCATTTTCGGTCATGTCGTGGTATTCCCAGTTGTTTTCATAGAATCTTGCAAGGTGATTGCGCTTCTGATGATATTTCTTCCCCGCAAGAGTGCGGAGTTTTTCCGCCTCGTAAATGTAGTCGGAATCCGCTTCATCACAGGAAACAGTGTACATATCGGGAAAAAGTTCCTTAAAAAGCGGAAGTTTATCGTTTGTCACCGAACTTACCGCAAGGGGCGAACCCTGTTCTTCCGCCTCTTTCTTTAAAACCGTGAAAAGTTCCCTGTAGTCGCCTTTCCCTGCGGGAAATGTAAACCTCATGCCGTATTTCCCCGAGCATGAAATATAAAAGTCCTTGTAACGGCATATTTTCGTTTCATAAAGCCTGTGCCAAGCCAGATTGTTGGCAAAATTATACTCACAGCCTCTGAAATCTGATAATTTTAAAAGCTCTGTCACCCAAGGTCTGTCCGAAAGTTCAATAACCTTGAAATCAAGCATTGTTTATACCTCTATTTGTTTTAAAATTTCCATAATGTTCCTGCTGATATCCTCAATTGGAAGCGGTTCGCCGTCCTTGCTGCAAGGAACGACTTTCCAACCGCGCTTTTCCGCGGCGTAAAGCGCCGACTTCCTGCACGAACGGAGATATTCCACATCGGATTCGTGAATATCCTTGCGGCTTTCGTCGCCGTGGTACCGTCCCGACATAAGCTTCTGAGAAATTTCCACAGGCATATCCAGAAATATGACCATATCCGGCTTGGGAAGTCCCAGTTTGCCGTATTCGTAATCTTCCAGCCAGTCAAGGTAGCTTTCCCACTGTTCTTCGGGAAGTTTCACCATCTGGTGGATAGCGTTCGAGGAAACGTATCTGCTTGCCAGAATAAGTTCGCCGCGCTTATAGTTTTCCTCCCAGAACATCTTGTAGCTTGCGTATCTGTCCACGGCGTAAAAGCTTGACGCGGCATAGGCGTTCACGCCCGCGGCGCTTCCGGAAATTTCGCCGTTCAGGTACATTTTCACAAGCGCGGAAGATGGATTTTCATAATCCGGAAAGCTTATCGGCTTTACGGTATGCAGCTTTTCAAGTTTCTTTCCGATAATTTCAAACTGTGTGGTCTTTCCGCTGCCGTCCAGACCGTCCAGAACAACAAGTCTGCCCATAAGTATTCTCCCATAAAATAATATTCCAATTATAATTATACCATTAAATTCTTATTTCGTCAACGATTATTTTGAACTGACATTTTTCGGAAATTGTTTATACTGCTTTAATTAGCATTGTATTATTGTGCATTTTTAATAAACATATCTTCAAAAAGTTTGGTAATTGTATAAAATTTATCCATTATTAACAGTGAGTTCATAAATCCGACTGTAATAATATATATAATTGTAATGTATAGTAATTTGTTTGATGTATATTTTCGATAATGGAGTAAGGAGGATACGGCAGTAACATTCCTGTCCGTCAAAATTTACAATGAAAAGTATAGCTGTTGTATATTCGACTAAATCCGGTCATACCAAAAAATACGCCGATTGGCTGAAAGAAGATGTTGACGCAGACGTTATAAGCGTTGACAGTTTCAATATTACCAAAATGCTTTCCTACAAGCTTATAATATTTGCCTGCGGAGTCTACGGAGACAAGCTTGCCATCATGGATTTTATCAAGAAAAATCTTACTTCCGTTCCGCTTCAGAAAGTTATGGTAATGGCGGTAAGCTGGTATACCAACGATTCTCCCGAAGCCACGCAGAAACTCATAAACGAAAATTTCCCCGAACAGCTGAAAAACACCGTTCCGCTTTTCGTCATAAACAGCGGTATTGACAAGAAGACCATCAACGCCATGGATAAGGCAAAGCTTCTTGCCGCCCAGAATGCAATAAACAGAAAAGACGGACGCAGTTCGGACGATATAAATGCTCTTGCTATAATCAAAGGATTCGCGGACCAGACTTCAAAGGATAACCTTGCAAGCATAAAAAATGCTATTGACGAATTTTTCAACCCCAAGAAGAAAGAACCGGAGATACCCGTTCCCGCGCCTGCCGCCCCGAAACCCGCCGCGGCTGCGCCGATTCCGCCAAAGCCCGCCGCTCCCGCTGCTGCCAAACCTGCCGAACCCGCTGCTCTGAAGCCTGCCGCGGCTGTTCAGCCAAAGCCGGAAGCTCCCGCACCCGCACCGGAAAAGCCCAAGCCGGTTGCCGATGCCAGCGACCTGAGCAGTTCTGTGGACGAAGCTTTCAAGAATCTTGGCGCCATCAGAAAAGCAAGACCGGAAAATCCGGTGGTAGAGCTTTCAAAAGAGGAAGAACAGACATCGGACGAACCTGTGGTAAGGTTCAATTCCAGCGGTCAGGTAGTGGTTTCGTCCGTTCTTGACGCTATAAATTCACTTAACGGCACGGTAACGCCAAATGTTCCCAAATACACGGTAAACCCCGAAGCAGTTCAGGAAACTCCCGCTGTACAGAAAGCGAACCCTGCTCCTGCTGCTCCAAAGCCGGCAGCTGCACCTAAACCTACTCCTGCGGCAGCGGAAACTCCTGTTGTACAAAAGGCAAATCCCGCTCCTGCTCCGAAACCCGCAGCACCCAAGCCGGAAGCCGTTCAGGCTGCTCCGAAGCCCGCAGCGCCCAAGCCGGAAGCCGTTCAGGCTGCTCCGAAACCCGCAGCGCCTAAGCCGGAAGCCGTTCAAGCTGCTCCGAAGCCCGCAGCGCCCAAGCCAGAAGCCGTTCAGGCTGCTCCGAGTACACCAAAGCCCGCAGTTCAGGAAGTTAAACCTCCTGTTCCCGAAACTCCCGAACAGGAAACATATAAACCCGATTTTATTTCAACGGCAGAACCTGCTTCTAAACACAAAAACAGTTACATGGAGCTTTTTGCAAGCAGGAGACGGCTTCACAATGCGGAACCTTCCGCGGCGGAAACGGAAACTCCCGCCGCTCCGGTCTCACAGCCCGTTCCCGAACCTGCTCCGGCTGTTGTTCCCGAACCCGCTGCCGCTGTAATTCCCGAAAAGCCCATTGAGAAGCCCGCTCCCGTAAAGTCCGAGCCTGTCGGATTTATGGACACGGAAACCAATTTTGTTGACTTTGATCTGGGCATTTCCGAACCCGCTCCCGCTGTTTCCGCTCCGGTACAGCAGGATTCTCCTGCCGCTGCCGAAATTGACATTGACGGCTATGACTTTATCGAAGATGTAAAACCTTCCGCAAGCAAGAGAGCCTTGAACGCCGTTCAGGATCTTGCAAAGGCAAAAGCCGCCGCGGAACAGGAAGCCGCAAAGAAAGCTGCGGAACAAGCCGCTCTGGAAGCTGCAAGGCGCGGAGAGGAAGAAGCTGCCGTTTCCGCATACCAAGAACCCGCTCCCGCTTATCAGGAGCCTGCTCCCGCATATGAAGAAACACCCGCCCCTGTTCATAACTCCGAAGAAGTTTCAAGTGCTATCGAAAAGATGAAGCACGACATAGAAATGTTTGCCGAGGAAAGCGAACACGGCGGAACAGCGGAAAGCGGATCTCCTTATGAAGAAACACAATCCGAGCCTGAAAGCGACGGACTTGACGCATTTGCTTTTGCCGACACCGCCGATTATTACACCGCGGAAGTCAAAGCACCTGTTATTGAAGAAATGGATTCTGCCGAAAGCAATCCCGATCTTGATCTGAAAAAATTACAGGAACAGATCAATGCTTCCATTGAAAATAACCGCGCTGCTCACGAAAAAATGCAGGCAAAATACGGCAAAAAGCCGAAAGAAACTGTCAACAATCCCTTTGCCGTTCAGTTTGACGAAGAGGACGTTAAAAAGAGTAAGAAAACCAAGAAGCCCGAGATCGGTCAGAAACGCCTTGACGATCCTATCGATCCGGATATCTTCTTCAGCAGACCGGGCAAAAATAAGGAATTTGATATGATCTCGGGATCCATGCCGGAAATCAGAACCAAGAAATGATCCAATTCTCCGAATTTTCTAACATCAAAGCCGCGCCGTTATGAAACTATCGGCGCGGCTTGCTTTTCACTTCTTTACGGCAATGAGGAATTTTATCTTTTTGCCCTCCTCGGTAAACATCTTTTCATGCTCGGTAACAAGATTATCGGGATAGTCGGAGGCGTGCAGGTCGCGGTTAAGGTACTTTATTTCAAATCCCGATTCGGCAAAATAGTCAAGCGATTCCTCAAAAAGCTCGTCATCATCGGTCTTGAAATGTATCTCGCCGCCGTCTTTCAGGAAAACGCGATACTGCTTTAACTGCCTTGTATGGGTTAGCCGCCGCTTGTTGTGCTTATCCTTGGGCCACGGATTGCAGAAATTTATATACAGCCTGTCGATACTGTCGTTTTCGTCAAAGGACGTAAGTATCATTTCTATATTCTGGGAAACAAGTTTCAGGTTGTCCACTTCCCTGCCCGCCTCGGAGAAAGCTTTTTCAACCGTTCGTCTGGCAACTCCAAGCATATCGCTTTTTATATCCATGGCAAGCCAGTTGATCTCCGGATATTTCAAGGCTGCCTGTGCGGCGAACCAGCCCTTTCCGCAGCCGAGTTCGGCGTAAATGGGTCTATCATTCGGGAAAACTTCGTTCCACTTCCCTTTGTGTCCGGCGGCGTTCTCAATGTAATAGGGGCAGACTGCCAGTTCGGGACGCGCCCATTTTTTTCTTCTTATTCGCATAAAATTTTCCTTTCCTATTCTTTTTTGAATGTTTACAAACTATATTTTAGCATATTGCAATAAAAATTGCAAATTTTTTATGTGAAATAGCGTGTTGATTTTAGCAAAAAATTATGATATAATTTAACTGTATCTATGAAAATTATATTAATGTTTTGTTCTGCCTTATTTTGGCAAACATTGGAAAGGATCTTTATGATGAATTACAAACAGGAATTTATTAAATTTATGGTAGACAGCGGGGTGCTGACTTTCGGGGAATTTACCCTGAAAAGCGGAAGAAAATCCCCGTACTTCATGAATTCGGGAAATTACAAGACAGGTGCGCAGCTTGCAAGGCTTGGCGAATTCTATGCCGAATGTATCCACGACAACGGAATTGAGTTTGAAACTCTGTTCGGTCCCGCTTATAAAGGAATTCCCCTTGCGGTGACCACTGCCGCCGCGCTTTACAATAAATTCGGCATTGACGCGAATTACTGCTTCGACAGGAAAGAAGCCAAAGACCACGGCGAGGGCGGAGTTATTGTGGGAAAACAACTCACCGCAGGCGAGAAAATCGTTATCATCGAGGACGTTGTTACTTCCGGAAAGGCTCTGCGGGAGGTCCTGCCGAAGCTTAAAGACGCCGCGGACGTCAGGGTCACGGGAATGGTGATCCAAGCTGACCGCATGGAGAAAGGTCTTAACAGCAATAAGTCGGCGGTTCAGGACATTAAGGACGAATTCGGGATAAATATCTATTCCATAGTCAACATGGACGACATTATCGAGGCTATAAAAGACGGTGTAGTTCCCGGCAGGGAATATCTTGACAAAATGCTGGAATACCGCAGCGTTTACGGAGTATGATTTTTCGCTTCCCGCCGTCAGCGGCAGACGGGGCAAGGGCGATAATAAATTTTCAGCCGCTGAGAAACGGAGCATAAAATGAGTGTCCTTTTCGATCTGACAGTTACCGGTCCCGAGATACTTGATTCGGTAATATTCATGGAGAAATCTCCCGCCCATGCCGCATTCAAAGAAGAACTGGGAAAGATCCTTTCCGATTTCAACAAGACTTCAAAATTCGGCTCAAGCGTGGAGATTGACGTCAACGGACTTATAGAGTCCTCCGCCGAAACAATAAGAAATATGCACCGCGCGTTCCTTATATGGACTTTCCATGAGGATCTGACAAGCGGCGCAAAGACCATGCGTTACAATACGTACCTGAAACTTTTCTTCAAGGGTCAGGAAAAACGGCTCGTTTACCTTAACGGCGAGAACAAAACCATCGCTCCCGAAGATATTGCGCCGTTCAGGGATAAGTACATTGAGGAGATCGGCAAAGACCCCGACCTGTTCAACGGTCTGAAAGAATTCTTTGCGGGTTATGTTTACGGATATTTCTTCAACTACCTCAACGAACAGACGGTAATGAAAGACTATGCGGAATTCCTTGTTTGTCTGGGAATAATGTCTAACAAGATAACCACCACCGAATCCGCAAAGCAGAAGATACTTCCCAAAATGGCTATGCTGCTCAATAATGACCGTTTCAAGTACATAAGCGGCGAGATTCCTCTGGAAGTCATGATGGAACAGATCTACTACCGCTTCAATTTCACCGAGCTTACTCCCGATGAGGACGCCACTATCAAGGAAGCTCTCAAGTCGTACGTCATTGACGCATATTCATACAACGAAAGCGACGATCTTGTTGTTGACGACGTTATGGCGGACGCCATGAGCCGTTTCAACAAATTCATCTGCTCAAAGGATTTCGCAAATAACCTTTATGTAAACACATTTGACGGCGTGCGCACGTTCCTTGACGAGGACAAGGACGATGTGGGCGATTTCACCGTTGAAAAAATGACGGATATAACCAACGAAAAATGTTCCGTAAACCACGACAGCTACTACACTTCCGGCAGAGAACCCGTTCTGGAATTTTCTCTCAGCTCGGATATGAAAGGCTACAAGTACCCGCTTACATTCAATGACGAGGGAACTTACTGGTTCACGGATATTTATAAGGTAGTCCTTGCTCCCGCCTGTGACAAGGCTATCTATATCGAAGTCGGCGAGGACGACCTGCCTTTGCGTATGTTCCCCTTTGCGGAATCCGCTCTTAATACCAATATTATCCGTATTCTCGGAAATCTGGAATCAAGCGGCTATTCGATACGTTCCGACAAGAGGCATTATCTTGTGGAAATGAACGCTCTCCCCGCTTTAAAGACACTTTCGGAGGACGACAAGAAGATGCAGGCTCTGGAAAAACTGCTGTATATAATTTCCGGAAACATGAACACCGATTCCTACAAGAAACTTATTGAGGAAAACATATTCGGAACGAAGCTTTATGAAGATTACATTCGTTACCGTATGGACTGCCTGTTCTCAAAGGGCATGAAGAGCCTTGAAGCCAAGAAAACTCTCCTTGACGAACTTAACAAGATAGGCTGATGAAACAGCATTTGTAAAGTTTATGTAAATAAATTGCCCCCCCCATTGTTAAGAAGCCGGAAATGTGGTATTATCTATCTGAACGATACCCGTTCAGAATAATTATTTACAGCAAGGAGGTAATACATATGAATATTTCCGAAATTTCGCAGAATCGCGCTGCCATAATGCCGGATATTTCTCAGGTGAAAAAAGCGGGTGAGAATGTTCCCGAAAAGGAAAACTCCATTCCCGAACATACTCCTGCAAAGAAATTTGACGAATATGCAGAGTCGGAAAAAGACCAGCCTATAGGTCTTTACAGCGTTTCCGAGGACGAAAACGGCGAACCCCGCATAAATTACGATCCACCTGAAGGCGGCGAAAAATGCACTGCCAACACCGACAATGTCGATTCCGAGATCAGAATGATAAAGGAAAAAGCCGAGGAAATTCAGAAAAAGCTGAAATATGCGTCAGGTGAGGAAAAGTTCCGCCTTGAAAAGCAGCTCCGCGCGGTGAACGCCGAACTTATGCAAAAGGACAACGATTCCTACCGCCGACAGAATACAATATTTACCATGGGTGAATAACAATCTCCTTTCCCCTGCGGAAAATCATTCGCAGGGGAATTTTTGTAGCAAGTTACAATTCTCACAATGAAATTTTGTGCAGAATTTTACCATAAAAATACCGCTCCCGAATCGTATTTATATCAGACGGTTAAAATTGAGGTGATAAACAGTATGACGGACAGACAGTTTGAGCGCAGGATAACGCTTATCCAACAGGGCGACAAACAGGGTCTGAAGGAAATTTATGACGAATACGGCAGAATGATCTATCAGTGCGCGTTACAGGTGCTTCACAACACCCATGACGCCGAGGACATTACATCGGAATTTTTCCTGAAACTCTGGAACATCGCAGATACATACTGCTTTGGCGGCAAGCATAAGCGCTGGCTTGTCACTATCGCAAGGAATATGTCTCTCGATCTGCTGAAAAAACAGAGCCGCGAACTGCTTACACCTTTTGACGGCGAAGAAGAAGCCGAACCCGCCGACAGCGTTTCCGCCGAGGACACCGCCGCGGGAAACATTACCGTTGAAGCGGCTCTGAAACAGCTTGACAGCGGCGAGCGGGAAATTGTCAACATGAAAATTATCGCCGATATGACTTTCCGCGATATTGCCGCCGTTCTGGGAAAACCTCTCGGAACGGTCACCTGGAAGTACCGCAACGCCATCGGCAAGCTGAAAAAATTTATCGGGGAGGTGGATCCCTCATGAAAACAAGTAAAATCATAAAGCTTTACAAAGAAAATGCGGAGAAAAATTCCCCCGATATGGATCACATCTGGGAAAAGATCGAGGGAAACCTTGGACCCAAGCCCGAAGGCAGCGTCACCTCAAAGCCTTTGCCCAAAAAGATAACTTTCCGCCGCTCCGCCGTATGGGCAACAGTCTGCGCGGCTGCGCTGGTAATCTTCCCGCTCTCTGTAAGAATTATCAACAACACCCGCGAAATGTCCGCAAATGATTCAATGACAGCGGAAACTGCTCCCATGACAGAAGCTGTTACAACAACATTTCCCGAATACACCGAGGCAGCCGACGAAGCGGTCGCCGAAGAAGAATCCCCGCCGAGTGACGGAATGTATCCCGCAGCATCGGTTTCCGCCGCCGCAAAGTCGGGAAATGAATATTTCGTTGAGGAAGATGTTCTTATTCAGACAGACGTCATTGTAAACGCCTATATTGACCGCGTTTACAGCAAGGGGAATTCCACCTGTTATGAAATTTCCGCCAAGAACGCCGAAACGGGAGACGCGGAGAACATCACTCTTGAAAGTGATTCCATTTACACCATGAAGCAGGACGGGAATTACATTCTTCCCCTGAAAAGCGAGAACGGCAGCTATTCCCTTGCTTTTGAAAACGCCCCGCAAATCGAGGAAACGGAAAATGGCGGGCTTGTTTTCCACAACGGCTGGATAAGTCTGGACGAAAATTCCGCTCCCGCCGAATACCCGCAGGTAAGCGTTGACGACTTTTTCTACGACAGAATGAGATTTTCCATAAACGGCGATATTTCCCCGCTTATCGAAAAGTGGCACGAAGTCAGACAAGAATAGAGGTAAAAGCATGAAAAGAAATTTTTTAAAGTTAATTTCCGCAATTATCGCGGCGGCAAGCCTTTCCGCTTGTGCGGCACAAAAAGCAGACACGGAAACTCTCAGCGAACTCGGCGTTACCACTGCATATGAAACTTACCACCCCACGGACACAATGCCAACGAAAATTTCGGAAAATTCCGAAACGGCAGACACCACGCCTGCGGAAATTCCCGAAACTTACCACCCAACGGATACGATGCCTATGGAAACTTCCGAGGCAGCAGCGGAGATACCCCAAGTGACCGAAACTACCGCCGGACAATCAGAGATTACCGGCGTTGGTATGCCGACAGATTTTCAGCCCATAAACGGAAAACTAAGCGAGGCACTTCTGAAAAGCTGTTTGCAGGACGAGGAAAAGAATTTTGTAATTTCGCCGCTTAGCATAAAGCTTGCCATGAGCATGGCTGCGGCAGGTGCGGAAACAGGTTCGGACACCGAAACGCAGATACTGAACGCGCTTGGTTATTCCTCAAAAGCGGAAATGACCGAGGACTGCAAAAGGCTTATTTCCGAACTTGACCGCGAGGACGGCAGTATCACGGTAAGCGATTCCGTCTGGCTGTCGGAGAATTTTGACAATGTTTACCCCGAATACCTGAACGGCATAAGCGAAAATTTCAAGGCGGAAAATTTCACCGAGGACCTGACTTCCGACAAGTTTGTAAATGACATCAACAACTGGGTAAATAACAAGACAAACGGGCTTATCCCCACGATTTTTTCCGCACCTCTCAGCGACTTTGCACGAATGGTTCTTGTGAACGCGCTGTATTTCAACAACGAATGGAAAATTCCTTTCAGCGGCGTAAGCAGTGAATATATTTTCCACGGCGTTGACGGAGACGCTTCTGTAATGTTCATGCACGACACCCACAATGTGGATTACGCCGAGGGAGAAATTTTCAAAAGCATTATCCTGACCTATAAGGACGGTTCGGTAATGAAGCTGTATCTTCCCACGGACGAAAGCAAAAATATCGGCGAAATTATATCTTCCATGACAAATGAACAGCTTGCGGCGGCAATGGAACTTTCCTATAATTTCACGGAAGTACAGATATCTATGCCGAGGTTTGAATGTGAGTTCAACAATTCAATGGTGGAAACTCTGAAAAGTTACGCCATACTTGAAGCATTTGACCCGAATAACGCAAATTTCAGTGAAATGGCGGATATTTCAGGCGATAACCTTTATATTTCCGAAGTGATACATTCCGCAAAGCTGAAATGCGGAGAAAAAGGCACTGAAGCCGCTGCGGTAACTGCGGTAATTGTCGATGAGGCGGAGATGGTTTTTGCCGAACCAATATATTTCACCGCAAACCGTCCGTTTATGTACGAAATAGAGTCACCCTCCGGCGAAACGCTTTTCGAGGGCGTTGTACAGTCGTTCAATTAACAGAAAGGAAATGATACTATGAAAAAAAGTAAAATATTAAGTTTTATAGCGGCAATTTCAATTTTCGCGGGAACGCTTTCGGGCTGCGGAGCTTCAGATAAAAGCACCGGCAACGCAGGAGCGCCTATGAACGGAAATTCTTATGACGCTGTTCAGGAAAACAAGTCATACGAAAAGGTTTATGAAACTGTCGGCGATATGGCAGAAGACGAAGCAGCCGAAGCCATGCCCGAAACAACAATGGCAGTTACGGAAGCTATGCCCGGCGCAGTAAACGGTGCTGTTATGATGCCCTATGACGATGGCGGATATTACAACACCGAAGAATATAACCCCATTGTTGAAAACAGTTTCAAAGCCGCCGCGGAAGAACCCCTTTCCACATTTTCCATAGATGTTGACACGGCTTCCTACGCCAATGCTCGCCGAATGATAGAAATGGGCGGGTATGTTGACCCTGACGCTGTCCGCATAGAAGAATTTATAAACTATTTCGATTACGATTATTCCGAACCCGCAACGGACGACCCGTTCTCGGTAAACACGGAACTTTCCGACTGTCCTTGGAACGACGAGGCAAAACTTCTGCTTGTGGGTCTGAAAGCGGAGGACATTCCCGAAGAAAAGCGAGTTCCCACAAATCTTGTTTTCCTCATAGATGTCAGCGGCTCGATGTTTTCCGAGGATAAACTTCCCCTCGTTCAGGAATCTTTCTCAATGCTTACCGACAATCTTACCGAGGACGACAGGATTTCCATTGTAACATACGCGGGCGAGGACAAGGTTGTGGCGAAAGGTCTTACAGGCGACAAAAAAGACGAGATAAAGAAAGCCATCAACAGTCTTGAAGCGGGCGGCTCCACTTTCGGCGAAGCGGGAATAAACCGCGCATATGAACTTGCGGAGAAATATTTCATAGACGGCGGAAACAACCGCGTTATCCTTGCCACCGACGGCGATCTGAACGTCGGAATTTCAAGCGAGGAAGAACTTACAAAACTCATTGAGGAAAAGCGCGATTCGGGCGTATTCCTGTCGGTACTGGGTTTCGGCACGGGAAATTACAAGGACAACCGCATGGAAGCCCTTGCCGACCACGGCAACGGAAACTATTCCTACATTGACAGCCGTCTTGAAGCGGAGAAAGTTCTTGTAAAAGAAATGGCGGGAACGCTTTACGCAGTTGCAAAAGACGTAAAAATTCAGGTTGAATTCAACCCCGAAAATGTAGCTTCCTACCGCCTTGTAGGTTATGAGAACCGAGCGCTTACCAATGAAGATTTTGCGGACGATACCAAAGACGCAGGCGAGATCGGTGCAGGACACACCGTTACAGCGTTATATGAACTTATTCTCAATGACGGGGAAAATTCCGCTGTTCCCCCTGCCACACTGAAATACAGTTCGGTGAACTATGAATACGAAAGCAACGGCGAATACAATGACGAGCTTCTGACCGTTTCCCTGCGCTACAAACAGCCTGACGGCAACACAAGCAAGCTTCTTGAAGTTCCCGTTTCAAAGGAAATTTACACGGAGAAAATGCCGTCCAACATGACCTTTGCGGCGGCTGCGGCGGAATTTGCCATGGTTCTTCGGGGCAGCGCATACAAGGGAAGCGCCGACTGCGGACAAATTCTTGAAATGCTCGATAATTACGATTACCAAAGCGACGAGTACAAGAACGAGTTTGTTTATCTTGTCCGTACAATGGAAAAGAGAGGATTTTAATACAAAAAGCCTGACACTGCATTTCCTGCGTGTCAGGCTTTAAATTTCAGCTTCCGAACTGTTCGCTTGCAAAGGCTTCCATTTCGCCTTTTGCGGCTGCGAAAGCTTTCATCATTCTGTCGGAAAATACTCCGCACTCGCCGTTTGTAATCATTCGGAACGCTTCTTCCGTTGAATATGCGTCCTTATAAACTCTTTTGCTGATAAGCGCGTCATAAACGTCCGCAACAGCGACTATCTGCGCTTCTATGGGGATCTCCTCGCCTTTCAGACCGTCGGGATAACCCTTTCCGTCATAGCGTTCATGGTGATAGCGGCAGATCTCATAGCTGTACTTATAGTAATTCTTATCCTGAAGCGCAGCCATGGAATCCAGTATTTCACAGCCGCGAACGGTGTGGGTCTTCATCTGGGCGTATTCTTCGGGAGTGAGTCTGCCGGGTTTCAGAAGAATACTGTCGGGA
Source organism: uncultured Clostridia bacterium (assembly GCA_947629785.1). Classification (GTDB taxonomy): domain Bacteria; phylum Bacillota; class Clostridia; order Oscillospirales; family Ruminococcaceae; genus RGIG8773. The sequence goes on from CANRFB010000014.1 coordinate 35,119, forward strand.
ATGGCTATTTTTCCCACATCGTGCATTGCCGATGCGGAAGAGATAACTTCCATCATTTCCGGAGTGTAATTCACATCGTCAAAAAGCTCGTTTACATATTTAAGGAGAATTTTTGTAAATCCCTTTATGCGGCGGACGTGATCCCCCGACTCAACGCTTCGGAATTCTACAACGGTGCTGAGAATATCTATAATGCCGTTGTTTATTTCTTTAAGCTTCCGCTCCTGCTTTTCCTTTACCACATCGTCAACGTCAAATATCGTAAGAAGTATATCTCTGCAAACCGTATCTTCAACGCCGAAAATATCTGCTTCTTTCCAGCGGAAATTCTCGCCGTTATCCGCAAATCGGAATTCCACCGAACGCACATCGGAAATATTCTCCATAGGGTCGTCTCCTATGAAATGCGCTGCGGCTTTGCTTACTTTCGGAATATCCTCGGCATATATGCTGTTTCTGAAAAATGCGTACAGGTCTTCAAGTTCGCCGTCATCTTTCAGATAACCCAGCGCGCCTGTATGTTCAAGAACGCGGTAAGATTTTCCCGTGAAATTTACATATATAAGCGCGTCATATCTGCTGCCGAGGAATGTTGCAATATTATTCTTGACGCGTTCAACGTCAATGCGCATTTTCTCGGTGCGGACAACTTCTTCGGGAATACGTCTGATAAGTCCAACCGCGCGGATAGGTTTCATGCTGTTGTCAAGAACTGTATTCAGCGCAAGTCTGCACCACATAAGCTTATTTTCGTTATCGTAAAAACGCACTATGGCGGAAGCCTGTCCCGAACCGTTCTTTACGCTTTCAAGAATTCTTTCCAGAACGGGAACATCTTCTTCAAATATCTTTTTGTTTTCAAGTGCGCTTTGGATAAGGGGTTTCCCTGCGGTGAAAAGCTGCCACGACTCCATGTCTTTGAGAATGATGGTATTCCCCGTTTCAATGTTGTAATCAAAAGCAAAGCTGTCGAAATCCTCGCCCAGCGCTTCGGAATATTTTTCAAAATCATTTCCCAGATGTTCGTTTTTAACGCCGCTGTCGTTGGGGTCTATGACCATTCCCATAATGCCCATAACGTTCCCGTCGGCATCAAGGACAGGTTCTTTGAAAATGTCATAGTATTTTATTTCCGAACCGCAGAGAGTGGGCGAAAGCATACGGCTGCCTTTCTTGCTCGCCATGATATTCATATCATCGTCGTAAAAACTTTGCGCTATCTCGCGGGATTTCTGCAAATCGAAGTCGGTCTTGCCTTTTAATGCGCCCCGTTCCACTCCGTTGAGCATATCGCATATCTTGTTTGTGTAGCAATATTTACACTCGGTATTCTTTACGAAAACGTTAAAGGGAATGGCGTCAAAAACGCTTTCCAGAAAATACAAATGTTTTTCCAGATCGCTTACTTTATCTTCAAGCTGTTCATAGGATAATTTTACCTGTTCCATAAAAAGCACTCACTTTCGGGGAATTATTCAGTCAGCTTTACGGTCTTGCGAATAGTTTTCTTTGCGGCTTTTACCTTGTACATATTTTCATCGGCGGCTATCATCATATTGTCAATGGAAATTATGCTGTCGGGTGCGATACTGTAATAACCGCAGCTGCACCCCACCTTATATGGAAGTCCGCTGGTGCTGTTATATTTTTCAAGAGCCTGATCCACTTCGGCGATATATTTATCCACATCGTCGGTATTCTTATGGTGAAGTATCACGCAGAACTCGTCGCCGCCTGTTCTTGTGCAGACGCTGTCCCGCGGCATTGCAAAATTTATAGCCGCCGCCGTGCGGAGGATAGCGTTATCCCCTGCCTCGTGACCGTAGGTGTCATTGATGGGCTTCAGATTGTCGATATCCGCGCAAAGCACGGTAATGTGGTCGCCGACGGCTTTAGCGCGTTCTATCATGTCATATCTGAATTTATCCATGCCGCGCCTGTTGTAAAGTCCCGTCAGCGGGTCGCGGATATAAAGGTTTTCAAGTTCCTCAACAACGTATTTCAGTTCATTCTTCATATAGAAACTTCCCGCGTTGTTTGCTATCGAAAGCACCCACGTTGCGAAGAAATCTCCGAAGCCCTTTACCTTGGAGGGCTGATACGCAAGATAACCGATAAACTTATCCTTGAAATACAGCGGAGAAAACGCCGCAAACGCAGGTTCTTCACCGTCAAGGAAACTTTCGGGGATAAGTTCCGCCGAACGGAATTCCGTTCTGACAGGAATATCGCTTCCATAGCTGTACATACAAAGCATTTTATCGGAAATTCCCTTATACCCGTCATTTGCACCGATTTTCTTTACAACATTTTCCACTTCGGGACAAACGCATATAAACAGTTTATTCAGTTTGAAGAACTCTGCGCCCCGTTTGGCTTCAGCGTAAATTTCCGCGGAAGTTTCTGCGTTTGCGAAGATAGTATTCAGGTTTATAAGGTGGGAATTGAACTCCTTGTATGTATTGAGTTCGCCGTATCTTTCGCTGTAGAAATCAATGTGCGAATGGCTGTCAACGCTTACGCAGCCGCAGGACTGCTGTCTGAAAAGCACCGAGTCCACGTAAACGGTGTCCTCCGTTTCCCGACCTCCCCAGATGTCGTTGAAAATTTCCACCGCTTTTTCGCCCGCTTCCTGAAACGCAAGCCGCGCCGTGGTAAGCGTAGGCGAATAGGCTTCGCAGTCGCTTATTCCGTCAAAGCCCGTAACTATAATATCTTCCGGAATACGGTAGCCGTTATTTTTCAGGGAATCCATGCAGAAAAACGCCATGGTGTCGCTGGCACAGACGATAGCTTCCGGCATATCCCCCGACTTGATGAATTCTTCGGTGCAGTCGTATGCCTGTTTCCAGAATCCGCCGTAAGCGATACGTTTTTCCTCGATGGGAATATTATTTTCGCTGAGAATTTTCTTATAAGCGGTAAGGCGTTCCTCTGTCTGGAGATTTCCGGGGAATCCGCCTATGAAGTTTATCTTCCGCAGTCCGTGGTCCTCCACAAGGTGCCTTACAATAAATTCCATAGCAATTTTATCGCTGAGAATGATATTTTTGTCCAGAACGTGACCGGGGTCGTTTATATTTATCACGGGGATTCCGCGGGTCTTTGCCTTTTCGTGAATGGAAAATATGACTTTCTCGTCAATGATAGACTCTCCGAGAATGATAATGCCGTCGGTAATATCATAATTTATGAGGTTGAATATTTCCGTTTCGCCGAGGATAACATTTTCCGGCAGGGTGTGTTCCGCGTTGAACTCGGGCTTTCTTAGCATGGTTGCAAAAACAAGCATATTTACCCCCAGTTCCACGCATTTTTCGTGAATACCGTTGACTATTCTTGACTCGTTTTCCCAGTTAAAGCCCGTTACGCATACGGCTATAGTTTTTCTGTTCATTCCGTTATCCTCCCCAGATTTGAGTCTACATAGAAATTATAACACATTCTCCCGTCTTTTGCAACAGTAAAAGCAAAAAAAATTACAGTTTTTCGTTACCTGCATATTCATTAAAAATTAACCTGCTGCCCCCTTGAAATTCTTAGGAAATGTTGTATAATAATATTAGGTATGTTATTACACATTAAAATACATATTGAAAAGGAATGATATTTATGGCGGAAAAGAAATTCAACGTCGAACTCCAGACTATTATTGACGAATTTCACCTCGAAACTATCTATCTGCCCGAGGATTCTTCAAAATTAGTGGTGGACGAAACCGATATTAACCGTCCCGGTCTGCAGCTTATGGGATTTTATGAATATTTCAACAATGAGCGTATCCAGATTGTGGGAAAAATGGAGTTTGCTTACCTTGCCACTATTGACGAGAAAAGCCGCTACGAACGGCTGGATATGCTTTTCTCACAGCATATACCCGCTCTGATAATTTCCAGAGAACTTCCATATTTCCCCGAAATGGTGGAAATTGCCCAGAAGTACGAAGTTCCGCTGCTGCGCACCAAGGACAGCACTTCAAGCTTCATGGCTGCGCTTATAGCGTTCCTGAATCTGCACCTTGCGCCGAGAATAACCCGCCACGGCGTTCTTATAGAAGTTCACGGCGAGGGAATGCTTATCCTCGGCGAAAGCGGCGTGGGAAAGAGCGAAACTGCCGTTGAACTTATCAAGCGCGGACACCGTCTTGTTGCGGACGATGCCGTGGAGATCCGCCGCGTTTCAAACATCAGCCTTGTAGGTTCTTCTCCCGAAAATATCCGCCATTTCCTTGAAATACGCGGTATCGGCATTGTGAACGCCCGCCGCCTGTTCGGCATGGGCGCGGTAAAAGTTACCGAAAAGATAGACATGATCGTGGAACTCGAGCCTTGGGACAGCGAAAAGGTCTATGACCGCATGGGCGTTGACAACGAATATACTTCCATTCTGGGAGTAAAAGTTCCCTGCGCAACTATCCCCGTAAAGCCGGGACGTAACCTTGCGGTAATTCTCGAAGTTGCCGCCATGAACAACCGTCAGAAGAAGATGGGTTACAATGCCGCTCAGGAACTTTTAGACAACCTCGGTCTTGACATGGACAAGAAAGAAACTATCAAAAAATGGGATATTTATTGATCGGAGGAACTGACTTTGCATATAATTGCCGATCTTCACACACATACGGTCGCTTCAACACACGCTTATTCCACCGTTCTTGAAAATGCGGAATACGCTGCAAAAGCGGGACTTTCCGCCCTTGCCATAACAGACCATACCCCCGCTTCAACGGACGGTCCTCATGTATGGCATTTCCATAATCTGCACAAAGCGCTGCCCCGCGAACTTCTCGGGGTAAAGCTTATTTTCGGCGCGGAATCAAGCATTATCGACTATGAGGGAAATATTGATTTTCCCCACGAAGAATGCAAGAACCTTGACTGGATAATCGCTTCCATACACCGCAATCAGCTTGCAAAAGCTTCTCCCGATGTGATCACAAAGCTTTATCTCGGAGCTGCGGAAAATCCCGATGTTGACATGATAGGTCACTGCGCCACCACGGGCTATGAATTCGACTATGAAAAGTGCCTGAAAAAGTTCAAGGAATGCGGCAAGATAGTCGAAATTAACGAAAGTTCTATAAAATGGAAAAACACTTCCGACAATTATCGTGAAGTTATCCGTATCTGCAAGAAATATGAAATTCCCGTAGCGGTCAATTCGGACGCCCACTTCTGCGGACTTATCGGGAAAACGGAACTTGCCTTTGAATTGCTGAAAGAGCAGGATTTTCCCGAAAAGCTTATGGTAAATTCAGACTTTGACAAGCTGAAAGAGTTTATCAATTCAAAAAGAGGAAATATTCTTTAAGTTCCGTCATAAACTTTAGAAAGATAATTTCAAAGGGGCGTAGGCTATGGACTCCCGAATAAAAAATATTTCCGAAGAAGCGCAGAAGCTTGGCTGCACCGTTGAACTCAACGCTGTTCTGAAAAATTACACCACATTCAGGATAGGCGGGGAATGTCCCCTGCTTGTGAAACTTAACGGCGAGGATAGTTTTCTGCGGCTGATACCCCTTGCGGAAAGGCTGAATGTTCCCTACTACATCTTCGGGAAAGGTTCTAACCTTATTGTTGATTCGGAGGGCATAAGCGGCGTTGTTTTCGTTGTGGGAAAGGATTTTTCCGAAATTGCCCGAAGCGGGAACGTTCTTACCTGTCAGGCGGGGGCAACTCTTTCAAAGATATGCCTTTACGCCCTTGAAAACAGCCTTGCGGGATTGGAATTTGCCTACGGTATTCCCGGAACGCTGGGCGGCGCGGTGTTCATGAACGCGGGAGCTTACGGCGGAGAAATGAAAGACGTTATAGTTTCCGTAAAAGCCATGGACAGAAGCGGGAACGTAAAGACATATTCCCCGCAGGAACTGGGATTTTCCTACCGTCACAGCCGTTTCACCCACAGCGGAGAGATAATTATTTCCGCGGAAATACGCCTTGAAAACGGCGATAAAACGGAAATAAAGGCGAAAATGGACAAGCTGACCGAACAGCGCCGTTCCAAGCAGCCTTTAGAATTTCCAAGTGCGGGAAGTACGTTCAAACGCCCCGAGGGGAGTTATGCTTCACTTCTTATCGAACAGTGCGGGCTGAAAGGCGTTCACGTGGGAGATGCTGAAGTCAGCACCAAGCACAGCGGATTTATCATAAACAAAGGAAATGCGGATTTTTCACAGCTTATGGAACTTATAGAACTTGTCAGGAACACCGTAAAGGAAAAGACAGGGTATGTTCTGGAATGTGAGCCGCTTATAATTTCGGATAACCGGGAAAGGAATGGTCGCAAATGAAATTTTTGATAGTTACGGGAATGTCAGGCGCGGGAAAATCCGGCGCGGTCAGTATTCTTGAAGATATAGGCTACTACTGCATAGACAACATTCCTCCCCAGCTTATACCGAAATTTGCGGAGATATGCCTGAACAACGGTCAGATGAAAAAAGTCGCCATTGTCACCGACATACGCGGCGGCGAACTTTTCCTTGAACTGGACGCGGGGCTTAATTATCTCAAAGAAAACAATATGGAGGCTTCCATACTATTCCTTGACGCAAGCGATGATGTTCTTATAAAACGCTACAAAGAGACCCGCCGCAAACACCCTCTTGACGAACAGTGTCACGGAAGTTTACAAAGCGCCATAGATATGGAAAGAGGCATACTCACTTCCGTCCGCGAAAGGGCGGATTACTACATTGACACTTCCGAACTTTCCATGGGTAAGCTGAAAGAAACGATTTACGCCATCTTCCTTGACGATCCAAACGCTTCGATGATAGTCAAGGTAATGTCTTTCGGCTACAAATACGGCGTTTCCCGTGAAGCGGACATTGTTTTTGACGTTCGCTGCCTGCCGAATCCGTTCTACATTCCCGAACTTAAGCACCACACAGGCAAGGAAAGCTGCGTAAGCGACTATGTTATGAAATTTGAGCAGTCGCAGGTGCTTCTTGCAAAGCTTCAGGATCTGCTTGATTTCCTGATTCCGCTTTACATTCACGAGGGCAAGAGCCAGCTTGTAATTGCTTTCGGCTGCACAGGCGGAAAACACCGCAGCGTTACCTACGCGGAAGCCATCTACAAATACCTTTCAGGCAAAAACATCAAGTGCCGCATTTCACACAGAGATATTGAAAAGGATAGGTAAAGACAAATGTCATTTTCATATTCGGTAAAACAGGAGCTTTGCTCGGTAATTACCGACAAGGACAGGAAGTATTGCTGCCTTTACGGAATGCTGCTTTTTTGCAGGATATTTTCGCCGGAAGCTATCGTGTTCCAGACGGAAAACGAGCAGGTATGCAAACTTTTCAGGCGGCTTGCGGACGATGTTATCGGCGGCAGCAATATAACGGAAGTTTCCGAAACCAAAAAGAAAAACGGCGGCGCGCTGTATTCTGTCAGCGTGCCGTCAGAACATTACAGGGAAGAAATTATCTACCGTTTCAGAATTTCCAGCCGCGCCGTTATCCACAGGATACAGGCGGATATTATTGACAACAACAGTGTTTTTGCGTTCCTTGCGGGAGCGTTCCTTTCCTGCGGAAGCATTACGGAACCTATAAAGGAATATCATCTGGAATTTGCGGTCCCCTACCCCGAACTTGCAGGCGACCTTATGGAAATTCTCACTTCGGTAGGAGTCAGCGCCAAATCCGCCGAGCGGAAAAACATCTGCGTTATCTATCTGAAAGACAGCGAAGCAATTGAGGACCTGCTTACTCTTATGGGCGCGACTATGAGCAGCATTGACCTTATGAACATTAAAATTTACAAGGACGTCCGAAACAAGGCAAACCGCATAGCAAACTGCGACGCGGCAAACATTGAACGCACCCTGCGTGCTTCCGAAAAACAGATAGAGGACATTGAATACATTATGCAGACGGAAGGGCTTGACAGTCTTACTCCCGAACTAAAAAACATGGCGGAACTCCGCATGGAAAATCCCGATGTTTCACTTAAAGAATTAGGGGAAATGCTGGACAAGCCCGTGGGACGTTCGGGGGCGAACCACAGACTGAAAAAGCTTTCCGAAATTGCGGACAGGATACGGGAAGAACGGGGCGAAGCGGGCGAAACTTAAAAAGGACGGTGGAAACGTGTCTTTCGTACATCTTCATCTTCACAGCGAATACAGTCTGCTTGACGGTGCTTGCCGTCTGAAACAGCTTGTTTCCCGTGCAAAGGAACTGGGACAATCCGCCGCTGCCGTCACGGACCACGGAAATATGTACGGCGCTGTAGAATTCTACAACGAAGCCTTAGCGCAGGGCATAAAGCCTATAATCGGCTGTGAAGTGTATGTTGCGCCGCGGACCCGTTTCGACAAAGTTCACGGTCAGGACAACAAACCTTACCACCTTGTTCTTCTCTGCAAAGACAACATCGGCTACAAGAATCTTATAAAAATGGTTTCCTACGGATTTACGGAGGGCTTTTACAGCAAGCCGCGGGTAGATACGGAACTTTTAGAAAGATACCACGAGGGAATAATTGCGCTTTCGGGCTGTCTTGCGGGAGAACTTCCGCGGCTGCTTCTTAACGGCGAATACGAAAACGCAAAAGCCGCGGCTCTGAAATATCTTGAAATTTTCGGCGAGGGAAACTACTACATTGAAGTCCAGAACCACGGAATTCATGAGGAAGAACGCATACTTCCGCTGCTGTACAAGCTTTCCGCCGAAACGGGCATTCCCCTTGCCGCCACAAACGACGCCCACTACATTCACAAAAAGGACGCAGGACTGCAAAGGCTGCTTATTTCCATTCAGACAAATACTCCGCTCAGTCAGCCGAACCCACTGTCTTTCCCTACGGACGAATTCTACATGAAGTCGGAACAGGAAATGCTGGAGCTTTTCCGGAACGTTCCCCAAGCCGTCGAAAACACCGCCAAAATTGCGGAAATGTGCAATGTTACCTTTGAATTCGGTAAAATAAAACTTCCGAAATTCGCCGCCGAAGGAGTTTCCGACACGGAGGAATATTTCCGCCGCCTATGCCATGAGGGAATGGCAAAGCGTTACGGAGAACCTGTCAAAAAGGAAATTTCAGAGCGCATGGAACACGAACTTGACGTTATAACTTCCATGGGCTACACCGATTATTACCTTATTGTCTGGGATTATATCCGCTATGCCAAGGAACACGGCATTCCCGTAGGTCCGGGACGTGGTTCGGGTGCGGGAAGTCTTGCCGCTTACTGTATCGGGATAACCAACATCGACCCTATAAAGCATGATCTTATCTTTGAAAGATTTCTCAACCCCGAAAGAGTTTCCATGCCCGATTTTGACGTGGATTTCTGCTATGAGGGCAGGCAGCAGGTAATAGATTATGTTGTAAAAAAATACGGTTCGGATCATGTGGCGCAGATAGTAACTTTCGGAACGCTTGCGGCTCGGGGCGCTGTCCGCGACGTGGGCAGGATAATGGAATTGCCTTATCAGACGGTGGATAAAGTTTCCAAACTGATCCCTTTCGGTCCGAATGTTACCCTTGACTATGCACTGAAAGAAATTCCCGAACTTTCAAATTTATACAAAACAGACCCTACCGCAAGAAAGCTTATAGACACGGCTTCTCAGTTGGAGGGTATGCCGAGGCATACTTCCATGCACGCGGCGGGAGTTGTAATTTCCGACGCGCCGGTCAGCGACTATGTTCCGGTACAGCTCAGCGGTGATACTGTCATAACCCAGTATGTTTTCCCCATACTGGAAAGCCTCGGACTGGTAAAGATGGACTTCCTCGGGCTGCGGAACCTGACGGTCATCCGCGACGCTTCAAACCACATACGAAAGTCCATACCCGATTTTGACATTGAAAAGATACCCATGGACGACAAGGAAACCTTTAAAATGATCTCCCGCGGGCAGACCACGGGCGTTTTCCAGCTTGAAAGCGGCGGTATGCGCCAGACGCTTATGAAACTCCGTCCCGAAAATATTGAGGACATAATTGCCGTTATTTCCCTTTACCGTCCCGGACCTATGGACAGTATTCCCAAATACATCGAGTGCCGCCACGACAGGTCGAAAGTCACCTACAAGCACCCTATTCTTAAAGATATTCTGGAAGTCACTTACGGCTGCATAGTTTATCAGGAACAGGTAATGGAGATCTGCCGCAAAATGGCAGGATATTCTTACGGGCGAGCCGATCTTGTCCGCAGGGCTATGGCTAAGAAAAAGCATGATGTTATGCTGAAAGAGCGGGACAGTTTTGTCGAAGGAGCGAAAGCAAACGGCGTTCCCGAAAATATTGCCAACGAAATTTTTGACGAAATGGTAAGTTTTGCGTCCTATGCTTTCAACAAATCCCATGCGGCAGCGTATTCATATATCTGCTATCAGACGGCATACCTGAAATGTCATTATTTCAAGGAATACATGGCTGCGCTTATGACAAGCTGTCTTGACAGTGTGAACAAGCTTATTGAATATTCGGAGGAATGTTCCAAAAACGGCGTGAAGATATTAAGTCCAGACATCAACGAAAGCGGGGCGGGATTTTCCCCCACCGATGAGGGAATACGCTTTGCGCTTTCGGCGGTGAAAGGACTGGGTTTCAATTCCATAAAAGAAATAATTTCCGAAAGGGAGCAGCACGGGAAATTCACCTCGCTGGAAAATTTCTGCAAGCGAATGAACGGCAGGGACGTGAACCGCAAAAGCATTGAAAATCTTATCCGCTGCGGCGCATTTGACAGTTTCGGGCTGAACCGCCGCGAAATGATCGAAAATTACGACAGGATATTCAGCAATATTCAGGCGTATTCAATGCGGAACATGGAGGGGCAGATAAACTTTTTCGACATGACCGACAGCGGCGCTGCGCCTGTCACCATCGAACATTACGAGGACTATCCCCTTTCGGAACGGCTTGAAACGGAAAAAGAACTCATCGGAATGTATCTTTCGGGACACCCTCTGGAAGATTACAGAATTTATTCGGAACTTTGCAGAATGAACACCCTTTCGCAGCTTTTCAGTGAACCGCGGCAGCTTCGCGACGGTGCGAAAATATCCCTGTTCTGCATTTTCCGCGGTGTAAAGATGTACACCCAGAAGAACGGTGCAAAAATGGCGTTCACCGAACTGGAGGACATGACGGGCGAAGCGGAGGGAATGATTTTTGCCGAACCGCTTATCTCTTTCGGAAATGCCGTACGCAAGGGACGTTCGGCGTTTATTTCGGGAAAAGTTTCCTACAAGGACGATTCCCCGAAAATAATTATAGAGCAGGCATTTCCTGCGGAAAAATATGCTTCTTTATGCAGCAGAAAGCCTTTATTTATCAGACTTTCAAGCAAAGAAAACAATAAGCTGAACGAAATTCTTCCGCTGTGTGAAAAATTTTCCGGCGAGACAAAAATAATAATATATTTAAGCGACACAAAACAAAAAATTACGCCGAAAAATATTTCCGGCGTGCGGCTATGCCCCGCTCTTATACGTGAACTTTACAGAATTGCAGGCGAGGAAAACACGGCTATAAGCAGACCTGAAAATTATACAAGTTCATAATTTTGAAAGCGGCTAAGATAGATCTTGGTCGCTTCAGTTTGTAGAAAAAGTATTATAATTTTGCGCGAAGCGCAAAATTCATAAAAAGTTCGCCAGCCTTTCAAGGCTGCGGGGTCTGAGGGAAAAACGAACTATGTTCGTTTGAGCCCTCGCCGCAAACGAACTCGGATTTTTTGCTTCAAAAACAATAGGTTTTTACATACGCACAAAAAGAAAATACGACAATAAAAATTAAAAGGAGAAAGTTTTATGGAGGACAATAATTTTATTGAAAATAACGCGGAATTTCCGCAGTTCCCGCCCGTGCAGGAAATTCCCGATCCGCAGCTGCTAAAGAAAAATATCAAAAAAGGTTACGGTTGGGCAGGACTTTCAATGGTATGTCAGTTTTTGATAATGATGGGTTTTGCGATACTTGCGTCGGAAGTTTATTCCGTAATTGCAATGGTGGGTTTTATGTCGGATAACCCGGGAGCAACTCAGGAACAGATCATGGAATTCAGCAGTTCTTTAAGCGGAAGTATACGGTATATAAATACGGTAAATGCGCTTGGTTATCTTATTGCAAACGTAGTCGCTGCAATCATAGGAATATGTGCGGCAAAAGCATTTAAATTCAAAGAATTATTCGGGAAATCAAAACTTTCTGCGGGAAATATCTCTCTCGGCATAATTGCAATACTCGGCATACAAGCAGTTTCAATGTTTGTACAGATACTTATTACGAACGTTACCGGATATTCGGGAATGAGCGAAGATTCAGCCGCAGCCATTGGTTTTTCCAGTGATATGATCGCAAATATCATATTGGCATTATATATGGTAATAATTGCTCCGATAACGGAAGAACTGCATTGCAGAGGATTTGTAATGAATATTCTTTCACCGGTAAATACAAAATTTGCCCTTATCGCGTCCTCGCTGCTTTTCGGAATTATGCACGGAAATTTCAATCAGATATTCAACGGTTTTATTCTCGGTCTGCTGCTCGGATATATTGCTATGAAAAGCGGTTCTTTAAAATATTCCATAATTGCGCACATGGTCGCAAATGCAAATGCAATGTTCTGTTCATATTTTTACGAATATAAAATATTCAGCGAACTTGGCGGAAAAGCCGCGGATATGTACGAAATGATACATTTTGCGGTGCTTATGGTAATTGGAATTATCGCACTTGTGCTTTTCATGAGAAAGAACGGAAAAATTACCAACGAGGACAGGCTGACTTCCTACACCGCAGACCCCATTATCGCAAACGAAAAAGGACTTACATGGAAGCTTCTTTTAAAATGCCCGTCGGTATGGGTAATTACGATCATTTATGTAATTATGGCTGTTTCCTCAATTGCGGCTGTTTAAATAATGCAGCAAAAAGGCGGTATTGTTTTCGCAATACCGCCTAAATTATTTCCGAATTTTCCATTATAAGACTCAGCTGATATGCGGAGACTGCGGCTTTGCGGCGCGCGCTGTTCTTATCAATTTCGCTGTTTGTTATTTTCCCGTCTTTAAAAAATTCTTCCTGACGTTCAGCGGCATTTATCCGCTCCGCAAATATCATGGTCTTGTCAAATTCGTTCTGCTCGCGTTCGCGTTTTTGTGAAGCGATAACATTTCTCTTGATATTTTCGTACATAAGCTTCATTCGCTTATCCCACCAGTCGCTGAAAACCGATGTATCGGGCTGAACTTGTTCTTTTCTCAGCTGCTCGATAAAAATTTCCTCTTTGCTCTTACCGATATGAACGATTTTAACGGCGTCCGCAGGCGAAGAATTTTCCAACATATCCTGTATTGTGTCAAGGACGTATTTTTCATATTCAGGGTCATTCTGCATAGCCTTATAACCTTCGTCCGAAATATCCCACTGCACCTTGCCTGACGAGGGCATTTTTGAAATAGCGTCGTTTATGTACTGTTTATACTGTTCAAAAGAAAGTTTTTTTTTGAATTCCTCAGACAGCGCATAACCCTTATCCGCAGCCTTGGGCATTGTTTTCGGAAATACATACTCGTTTGTAATATTCATAAGATCCCCTCCCCTATCGGGAATTTTTTATATTTTAAGGAAATCGTCAAGGCGGCGTTTCAGCATGGAAACAGGCAGTCCCACAACATTGAAAAAGTCGCCGTTTATTGCCTTTACAAATACGCAGCCTTTCCCCTGAATACCGTACGCTCCCGCTTTGTCCATAGGTTCGCCCGTAGAAATATACTCCGCAATTTCTTTTTCTGTGATCGGGTAAAATTCAACTTCCGTGCGGCAGGAAAAACTTTCGCGGCGGTCACCGCAGAAAATGCACACTCCGGTAATTACCGTATGGACTTTTCCGGAAAGCATTTTTAACATTCTTTCCGCATCGGCGGGATCTTTCGGCTTGCCGAGTATTTCCCCGTCGGATATTACCACCGTATCGCAGCCTATAACGACGCTTTCGGGGAATTTTTCGGAAACATACGCCGCCTTTTTCACCGCAAGTAATTCCGCGCAGTTTTCCGGAGAAATTTCCACGGGAACGCTCTCGTCAATATCCGCGGGAAAAACATCATATTCCGGAACAATATAAGCCAGCAGTTCTTTCCGCCTCGGCGAACCGGAAGCAAGTATGATCTTTCCGCTCATTTTCAGTCGTTCCTCGGTCTGCTGCGTACAAAGTGCTTTCTGGTGGATTTTTCGGTATACATCAGGTCGTCGGAAAGTTTTATCATGTCGTCAACATTGAAGTTTTCGGGCTGACGGCAGGTTATTCCTATGCTTGCCTCGACCTTATAAGGTTTACCCGCTTCATTATTATAATTTTCAAGGTATTCATCGAAACGCTTTCTGAAATTTTCGGA